>CAYSMD010000019.1:4304-5852 GCA_964432055.1 uncultured Candidatus Saccharibacteria bacterium | reverse complement strand
CATGGTCTGGTGCGGGCGAAGGATGTAATGCGCGCAAAGTCCGGCTATCTGGGATTTGTCTTAGTTATCGACAAGAAAAGTCTGCCGATCAAGACAAAGCTCGTTGGCCGGCATAGTGTGAGCGCGCTCCTCGCCGCCGCCGCAGTTGGTCGAGAGATTGGCCTTACCGAGGAGCAGATCAAGAAAGGTCTGGAGAAAATACAATCGCCGGTTGGGCGCATGCGACTATTGCCAGCAGTCGGTGGTGCTCAACTGCTCGATGACAGCTACAACTCGAGCCCGATTGCTGTCAAGGCAGCGATCGACACCCTCGAAGAGCTGTCAGCCACGCGGCGCATCGCAGTGCTCGGCAGTATGAACGAGCTTGGTGAGCACGCAGCCGAGCTGCATCGTGAGGTTGCCGAATATGTTGCCTCGCATAAGTTAGATCTACTTGTGACAGTTGGTAAGCTAGCCGGCCAGTACATTGCTCCAGCTGCCGTCGAGGCGGGTATGGATCGCTCGGATGTGAAGATTTTCCGCACCCCCTACGAAGCTGGTCACTATCTCAAAAAGCAGCTGAAGAAAGGTGACTTTGTACTTGTGAAGGGGTCTCAGAACGGTGTCTATACTGAAGAAACAAGCCGTATCTTGCTGGCTTCCGGGCATCATCCAGCCAAGGAGCTCGTGCGTCAGTCGAAGACCTGGAAGCGCAAGAAAAAGAAAAGCTTTGGTATATGAATCGAGTCAGTATTCCTCTCCATCACTCCTGGCAAGAAAACCCTGAGCTACTTGACGTGCAACTCATGGAGCCGCGTCAGCGCTGTGGCCTCGCCAGTATGGAGATGCTCATCGAGTACTATTTACGTGGTCCTATCCCGGCCGAGGAGATTTTCCGTCGAGCCGAGAGCTACCAGGCGGTCAACGAACATAATGATTGGTGGCATCCCGGCCAAGTGCGTGTGCTGGTGAGCTACGGTATTTTGGCCTGGCGCCGGAATTGGACCGCGCCAACCCAAAACCCGCAGTATTTTGCAGATCACGAAGGCTATGGCCCAGAGCAGATGCAGGCCGTTCGAGAACAGATTGCGAGCGAGTCTACCATGCGTGCAAATTCGGAGCGACTGGTGATCGCGCTGCGCCGGTCACTTAACCAGCATTGCCCAGTACTACTCAGCGTAAAGAGCGGTTTCTCGAAAAATAGCGAGAATCATCAGATTTTGGTCTCTGGCTGGGATCCAGATGCGCTTACCTACGAGGTGCACGACCCAGTACATCAGACTGGTCCCGATGTAATTTCTGAGCTGCGACTGCTTGAGTATGCAAATTACTGGGCGATCTTCACTCGTCCTGGTCGTGAGGGATAGGCTATGGCTGAGTCTCAAGCGCCTGACAATGAGCCGGTGACTCCAGAATTTGCTCCTGGAAAGACAGTACAGCCTGATTCTCCGGCGTCCCGACCGACCGCAAAGCCAACTCCGACGTTTGATGTGGATAAGCATGAAGCCGCCAACTTATACTCAGAGGCACAATTAGCTACCGCACGACAGGTAGTAGATTCGATGCCGA
>CAYSMD010000019.1:0-4204 GCA_964432055.1 uncultured Candidatus Saccharibacteria bacterium | reverse complement strand
GAAGCGAATTACCGTGACTATATGGAGCAAAATCCGAACATTGCCAAAGCTCGTCAAGATTACCTTGCTCAGGAGAAAACAACGGCTGACGATTTGCGTTCCCGGAGTATCTACACTTTCGTAATTGGGCTCGTGTCGTGGGCGGTCGCCCTCCTATATTTGCGACGACAAGGTTTGCGACACTCCTGGGTTCTGCTGGTAGGCTATGTGCTCGCGATTGGTATATTCGCATCGGTCATGAATTACTACAATGCCGTGAGCCAGCTGAGCGACGAAGATTTTGTAAAAAAAGCCCAGAGAAGTCGAGTGGAAAAGATTGAAGCTTCATATGACGCTTTGCCTTCACCGATGCTGTACGCTCTGAAAGTGGGCGCGAGTAGTGCGTTGTCTGCTGGCATATCGTTTGTGTTGTTTCAGGGCATTGGCTATTGGCGCTATAAGGATGAGAGTTAATCCATGCCAGAGAAACAAGGTGCTTGGGGCGAATATTATGAACATCATGCTGGACGCGCTCCGAGACCCGAGTTTCTGCACGCCGTTGAGCTAGTCAAAGCCGATGGCCTACCGTTGGGCGAAAAGGCAGCCCTTGAGATAGGTGCTGGCAATATGATTGAGACCAAGGCGCTCCTCGACGCTGGCTTTGGTAGAGTGGTTGCGACCGATATGACGGATGGGGCCGAACGGGCCGCCGCATCGCTCCAGATGGACGTGAACGACTTCGCGACCGACCTCGAGCGCTTGGATTTTCTCAAACTACCAAATGAACAGCTGGCGCCAAGACTGGAGCCCGAAAGTATGGATCTCGTGACGTCGTACTTTTGTCTGCCATTTACGAATCCAGACGCCTTTCCCGCACTCTGGCAGGCAATTGTTCGTTCGCTCAAGCCAGGTGGTGTCGTCTCGGTTACGTTGTTTGGCGATCATGATACGTGGGCGCAGAAAACCCTCGCCGATGGGTCGAAGGCGTATCCGGGTATGACATTTCACACGAGGGAAGCTGTCGATGCGCTTCTGGCAGATCTTGAAGATGTCCGAGTAGATGAAGAAGAGCACGATGGCACGACGAATGATGGTATTGCCAGGCATTGGCACACATACAGCGTGCAGGCGCGGCGTCCGACAGACACTCCCGCGCCATCGCATCTAACCTGATAATCAGGTATAATAACGCGCATGAACGCCCGAAAAAAATACGATTCCAGCACCGTCGAAGCGAAATGGTCTCAGGTCTGGCAAGAGACCCAGCTCTACCGTACGCCGGAGACACCGAAGGACCCGTATTATAATCTTGTGATGTTCCCGTATCCTTCGGGCAAGCTGCATATCGGTCACTGGTATAACTTCGCTCCCGCCGATACGCTCGGTCGTTATGCGCGCATGCGCGGACGTGATGTGCTCCAGCCACTTGGCTATGACGCGTTTGGTTTGCCGGCTGAAAACGCGGCGATAAAGAATGGTATTCCGGCTGACGAATGGACGGCTGAGAATGTGGCCAGTTTTCGTGAGCAGTACGTTCGGCTTGGTGGCATGTATGATCTCGAGCGTACCGTCAACACCTCAAGCCCCGACTATTATCGCTGGACCCAGTGGCTCTTCCTCAAGCTCTATCACGCTGGCAAAGCCGTGCGCCGTGGTGGGATCGTCAATTGGTGTCCAAAAGACCAGACCGTACTCGCGAACGAGCAGGTTGTTCATGGTGAGTGTGAGCGCTGTGGTGCGACAGTAGAGCGCAAGAATCTCAAGCAGTGGTATTTTACAATTACCGACTATGCGGATCGTTTGCTGCACGATTTAGACGACCTCGACTGGCCAGAGCGGGTGAAGCAGCAGCAGCGCAATTGGATCGGCCGAAGTGAGGGTGCTCGAGTCGAGTTTAAGGTCTATGGTACGGACGACGTGCTCGAAGTATTCACGACTCGGCCAGATACGATCTTTGGCGCAACGTTCATGGTGGTCGCGCCGGAGCACCCATTGGTGGAGCAACTGACGACGCCCGAGCAGCGCAAGGCGGTCGAGGAATATGTTGAGACTGCCGGCGCTCGGACGGACGTTGATCGCATGGAAGCGAAAGAGAAGACAGGCGTATTTACTGGTAGCTATGTAGTAAACCCAGCAACCGCCGAAAAGATTCCGGTCTGGGTGGCCGACTATGTATTGATGGGGTATGGCACGGGAGCGATCATGGCCGTGCCTGCTCATGATGAGCGTGACTTTGCCTTCGCGAGTCAGTATGATTTGCCGATTGTTGAGGTAATTGAGCCAGTCACCGGCAAGCCGCAGGATAACCCCGAGCATAGAATGAGTATCGTGGCGCTCGTGCATAATCCACGCACCGACGAGGTGCTTATGATTAATTGGGGAGAGGAGCAAGGAGGTCATTTGCTCATAGGTGGCGGTCGAGAGCATCAAGAAGATATCGTGGCCTGCGCGACGCGCGAGATAATCGAAGAAACTGGGTACACTGACCTGAAATATGTACGCCAAACTGGGGTTGTGCACCATCACTATTACGCCCATTCCAAAGGTGTCGCAAGAAAGATCGAGGCAGTTGGTGTCTATTTCGAATTGGCTAGTGATAAACGCGTGAAGACACAGCTTGAAGCTGACGAACAGGGCAAATTTACTGTTGAATGGAAGCAAGCGAGCGAAGCCGAGCAGTTGATTCAGGATGAGCTGCATCGCTACGTTTTCGAAACGTTTGTGCGCAATCGCGTACATACCGGGCCGGGCGTTATGGTGAACTCCGGACAATTTACGGGTCTTAGTAGTCAGGATGCGATGAAGAAGATCACCGATTGGCTCCATAAGGGTGGTTTTGGCGAACGAACAACCAACTATCGCTTGCGTGATTGGCTGATTTCTCGTCAGCGCTACTGGGGTGCACCAATCCCGATTATTTATTGTGAAGAGTGTGGTATTGTGCCAGTGCCAGAGAAAGACCTGCCGGTCGTTCTGCCATTGGGCCAGGAGTTCGATAAGTCGGGTCGTTCGCCACTGCAGGATCACCCTGATTACGCCAAAGTCATGTGTCCAAAATGTGGTTCTGATCACGCGCGTCGTGAGACCGATACGATGGACACCTTCGTAGACTCGAGCTGGTACTACTTGCGCTATCCAAATCCGAGCTACGAAAAAGCTGCCTTTGACCCAGAGGCCGTCAAGACATGGATGCCCGTCGATCGCTACATGGGTGGAGTGGAGCACGCGATTTTACACTTACTCTACTCGCGATTTATCACCAAGTTCCTGCACGACCAAGATTTGGTCAGTTTCTCGGAGCCATTCAAGCAACTGATTAATCAGGGTATGATTCTCGGTCCGGATGGTAACAAGATGAGCAAGTCGAAGGGGAATGTTGTCGATCCGCTGCCCTTTGTAGATAAATATGGCGCTGACAGTGTGCGGCTCTACTTAATGTTCCTCGGCCCATGGGAGGACGGCGGCCCATGGGATCCGCAGCGTTTTGAGGGCACACATCGGTTCTTGCAGCGTGTTTATTCGACAATCTTGACCGATTATCAGCCCACTGAAATCGACGCCGCTGAGGAGACCGAGCTCGAGATTGGGCTCCATAAGCTCACGAAGAAACTTACCGAAGATCTCGATGCAGCGCACTTCAATACCGCCATCGCCGCGATGATGGAATACATATCTCGCCTGATCAGGATTACTCAGACTGGCAGCGTCTCGCATGAACTCTGGCGCGAAGTTATTCAGACATTCGTACGCCTCTTGGCGCCATTTGCTCCATTTATGGCCGAGGAGCTCTGGCAGGAGCTTGGTGAGAATGAGAGTGTACATCTCGAAAACTGGCCGATGTATGATGCGGCGAAGATTCAAGACATCACTGTTACTATTGCTGTCCAGGTGAATGGTAAGCTTCGTGGAGAGTTTGTCATGGAGGCGGGCAAGCTACCTGGCGCGATCGAGGCTGAGGCCAAGCGGCTTGATGCGATCGAGCAGTGGACGAAGAGTGCGCAAGTCATGAAGGTCATCGTTGTGCCAGATCGTCTCGTGAACTTTGTGGTAGTCTAGAGCTGTTACTTCTCATTGACAAAAAAGTAATTTAGGAGTATAATAGCGCCTATCTTGACGCCCGTCAGGATGTACCTTCCCCCAGGAGAAGACATGACCTCAATCATGGACCCCATCGACACCGACACCGACCCCAAGCAGGGCCGGCGCAAGCAGACCAAGGACAAGG
>CAYSMD010000018.1:7240-15915 GCA_964432055.1 uncultured Candidatus Saccharibacteria bacterium | reverse complement strand
CGGTGATCGTTCGGGTTCATAGCCTTACCACGTACAGTCGGGCGAATACCCATGCGTCGCTTACGACCGGCTGAACCGATCTTAATCAGGCTGTGGCTATCATTACCAACCGCACCAATTGTTGCGTAGCAGTCTGCTCGCACAAGACGCATCTCACCCGACGGCAATTTCACGGTAGCGTAATCGCCTTCTTTAGCGGCGAGTTGAGCCTTCGTGCCGGCCGAACGAACGAGTTGACCACCCTTGCCAGGTGTAAGCTCGACATTATAGACAAGGCTACCAACTGGGATCGCCGAAAGTGGCAATCGGTTGTGCTCGCGAATCTCGCCTTCAGTCGCGGCGGTAATCTTGCTCCCAACTTCCATTCCAGAGCCAGCGAGAACATATGCCTTACGGCCCTTCTCATCGCGGATCAGGGCAATATTAGCAGAGCGACCTGGATCATACTCAATTGCTACGATTTCAGCACTTGCCATGCCAGTTTGGCGGAAGTCAACAATACGGATAGCGCGCTTTGCACCACCGCCGCGGTGGCGAACAGTAATCTTACCCTGGTTGTTACGACCGGCTTTTTGCTTGCGCTTGATGATCAGTGACTTTTCTGGCTTGCGCTTGGTCACTTCATCAAAACGATCAACGCTCATGCCGCGGCGTGCGCTGGTATTTCGCTTGAGTACGCGAATTGCCATTACTTCTTCTCCTCCTTGACGGCTTTCTCGGCCTTCTTGGCTACTTTCTTAGCCTTCTTCTCATCCTTTGGAGCTTCTTCTTGCCCCATGTCAAAAGCAGCAATTTTTTGCCCCTTAGCGACTTGCACATATGCCTTCTTGACGTCTACGCGACGACCTTTGATCTGTCGGAACTTCTTTACCTTACCCTTAGCGATAGAGATACGAATATCGACAGCATCAACTTTGTACTGTTCTTTGATAGCCCGAGCGAGCTCAATCTTATTCGTGGTCATAGGGACGGTGAAGGTGTAGACACCTTGCGTAGCCTGAACCAGACTCTTTTCAGTAATTTTTGGGATAATAATGAGACTCATTATTGCTTGCCTCCTAGCCATACTGAGAGCAATTCAAGACCAGCCTTATCGATCACAATAGCGTCAGCGTTGAGTACGTCGACTGCAGTGAGTCGCTTCGCAGGTACATAGTTAGCTTGTGGGAGATTTGCGAAGGCACGCGCTGCTTCTGGGGTTGGCTCAGCAACAACAATGAGGCCATTACGGGTCACCTTGAGTTTTGTGAGTAGATCGAGAGCATCACGAGTCTTACCGGAGCTCAGATCAAGAGCTTCGATGGCGATTACCTGTTTGGCCTGAGATGAGAGGGCGTGTGCCACACTTGCACGGACGGCTTTGCGTGGCATATCAACGCTGTAATTCTGCTCACCAGTTGGTCCAAAAGTTGTACCACCGCCCCGCCAGAGTGGGTTGCGGATTGAGCCAGTACGAGCTCGTCCAGTCCCCTTTTGACGCCATGGCTTCTTACCGCCACCACGAACTTCACCGCGGGTCTTCGTCTTGGCAGTTGCCTGACGGGCGTTTGCAAGTACTCGTACGTAGGCTTGCTTCAAGAGCTCTGGGCTGACTTCGCGGCCAAATACTGCCTTATCGAGCGTCACTTCGCTGGTAGCCTTATTGCCTGACTTAGTAAAAGTAGCTACCTTCATGCCTGTGCTCCTCGGATAAGTACGAGACCCTTATTTGGTCCAGGAACTGCGCCCTTTACAGCGATTAAGTTTTGCTCGGCATCAACAAGTGCGATCTTGAGGTTCTTCACGGTCACTCGCTCGTGGCCCATGTGTCCGGCCATCTTAATACCTTTGAAAACGTGCTGTGGATAGCCGGCGCCAATAGATCCTGGAGCGCGGTAATTATGTGAACCGTGTGTCTTTGGACCGCGGTGGAAGTTATGTCGCTTAATCGTACCAGCGAAGCCTTTACCTTTTGATACGCCCGTTACCTGAACGGCATCCCCGGTCTCAAAGAGGTCGGCAGCCAACGTATCGCCAACCTTCAACTCTTCATCGCCTTCAGTACGTACTTCTACGAGATGACGCGACTGGGTGCCGGCTGGCTTGAGGTGGCCGAGAATGGCCTTACCTGGCTTTTTTGCTTCGCCATAGCCAATCTGCGCCGCTGTATAGCCGTCGTTCTCGGCGGTTTTCAGCTGCGTAATGACACATGGGCCGGCCTGAAGTACGGTAACAGGCTGCAGCCGACCTTCGTCGTCGAAGATCTGTGTCATTCCAATTTTGGTGGCGAGTAATGCTTTCATTCTTTAAAACAAAGGCTGGCAAGCGGATCGGTATCCAGATTGTCTGGACCTAATCACTTCCCAGATTTTTTAGTCAACGAGGAATAGTCTAACAGATAAGCAACAGGTGTGTCAACAGAAGAAGCTAGTTTTTCTCACTTGATCGCTCGACAAGCCACCAGAAGCTCATGTACGATGCTGGTATTCGCACCTACCAACCTCTCGGAGCTACCACTATGCCGAGCCATCCTCCAGCCAGCGTAACGATCTACCTTCGCCTCCAGCAGGGTCTGCCGACTGCCATGAAAACTGTTCTTATCAGACCGAGCCACCCTGCGCTCGTCGACACGACGATCGGTGGGTGGACATGTAGCGGTACTGCACTTGAGACCTATCACCTGGAGAGATTCAGTGTCAAAACTGGCCCTCGACAACTCATTGAGGCTCAAGCACTCCTGGACAAGATCGCTCTCGAGGCGTACCAAGAAGTTCTCTATGCCTGGCAACAGATCCACCTCACCTACGAGCTCCTCAACACCGACGCCAGTAGGCAAGATCCTGGGATCACACCGCCCGACGATCAAACTGAGCTTCCGGCAATTTTCGATGTCGTTTGGGATGCCTGCACAGAACTTGAGCAAGTCACACTCGCACGGATCGCGCAATTCGGACAACGCGCCTCTGCACCTCCCCCACCTTCTTAGGTGGGTTTTTCTTTCTAGTCGTGGTCGCCTAAATAAAAAAACTCCCCAGGTGGGGAGTTTTTTTATTCTTTGAAAAGAAACTACATTTTGATTTCAATGTCGACACCAGCCGGCAAAGATAGATTCATGAGTGAATCAATAGTCTTTGGAGTTGGCTCGGTGATATCGATAAGCCGCTTGTGAGTACGCATTTCAAATGCCTCGTGGCTATCTTTGAAGATGTGCGGGCTACGAATGACAGTGGTAACGTGTCGATCGGTTGGCAATGGAACTGGTCCAGCTACCTGGGCACCGGTACGTATTGCAGTATCGATGATCTGCTTTGTCGACTGATCGATTACCTTATTGTCATACGCTTTGAGGCGGATGCGGATGCGTTGGGCGGTTTTTTCTACCATCAAGAGTTCCTTTTTGAATTACCTTACTTGGTAATCTTCGTTACAACACCAGCGCCAACGGTACGTCCACCTTCGCGGATTGCAAAGCGGAGACCTTCATCCATAGCGATTGGAGCCAAGAGCTTTACGCTAGCTTGAATGTTATCACCAGGCATCACCATCTTAACGCCTTCTGGGAGCTTAACTTCACCAGTTACGTCAGTGGTGCGGAAGTAGAACTGTGGCTTGTAGCCATCTACGAATGGTGTGTGGCGTCCGCCTTCGTCCTTGTTCAGAACGTAAACTTCACATTCAAACTCAGTGTGAGGAGTGATCGAACCTGGCTTGGTGATAACCTGACCACGCTCAATCTGACTGCGCTCAATACCACGAAGGAGCAAACCTACGTTATCGCCAGCTTGGCCTTCTGGAAGCAATTTTCGGAACATTTCAACACCAGTAACAACAGTCTTCTGATTGTCTTTGATTCCAACGATTTCAACTTCTTCGTTGACCTTAACGATACCCTGTTCGATACGTCCAGTGGCAACAGTACCACGGCCCTTAATCGAGAATACGTCTTCGATTGGCATAAGGAATGGCTTATCAAGTTCGCGCTGTGGCTCTGGGATAAAGTCATCCATCGCCTTCACAAGCTCCATAATTGCGTCTTCGCTAGCTTCATCGCCTTCGAGAGCCTTGGTTGCCGAACCCTTGATGATTGGAGCTTCTGGGTCAAAGCCGTTCTTTTCGAGCAATTCACGGATTTCCATTTCAACGAGCTCAACGATTTCTGGATCAGCCAAGTCCATCTTGTTCATGAAAACAAGAATGCTTGGTACACCAACTTGACGAGCCAAGAGTACGTGCTCGCGAGTCTGAGGTAATGGACCGTCGTTCGCGGCAACCACGAGGATTGCACCATCGATCTGAGCAGCACCGGTGATCATGTTCTTTACATAGTCAGCGTGACCTGGCATGTCGACGTGTGCGTAGTGACGCTTTTCTGATTCGTATTCTTGGTGTGAGGTAGCGATAGTAATACCACGCTCTCGCTCTTCTGGAGCCTTATCAATTGCAGCGTAGTCAACTGCTTTATTTACTTCTGAAGGCATTCTCTTTGCCAATACGTGTGTAATGGCAGCGGTCAAAGTAGTCTTACCATGGTCGACGTGACCCATAGTTCCAACATTAACGTGCGGTTTGTCGCGCTTAAATTCTGCAGCCACGAACTCTCTCCTTGTTCAATACTTGATTAATTCTACTTGGTTTGTGTGTCAACAGGACAAGAAAAAATTGCCCAGTTGCACAGGACTGACTCATTGTAATGGTTTTTCCCTGGGTTGTAAAGAGGAAAAAAACGCCCAAGCCTCACGGCTCGGACGTAATGATGTTGCGCTCAAGAGTCCTCACGATAGGCTCAACCTCTCCGGTTATTCCGAACCCCCATAGCTATCTGGTTCAGAGATCCGGTACAAGGTGTAGCGCCGACCATACTCTGTGACTGACTCTTTTAGCACGAAATAGCCCCAGAAGAGCGAAAGAATCATCGCGGCGCCCAGCAGTAGCGGCACGTAGTAGTACTCAAGCATCCAGTTGCGTCCGCCCAGCCTACTGCCCAGCACAAGTCCACCAGAGATTGCAACGGCGGCAAGCACTGAGCTATACGCACTGCACTTGATCACAGCTTGAAGCCCAGCAAAGTCTCCGTCAATCCAGCGCGCATGGCGCCACACGTCAAACCGGTCACGCGTGGAAGCACGCAGACGACGACGCAGATGCCAGATCCGAACCAGGTAGAATGCGTAGCCGCGATACAACCAACTGACGACTCGCCAGCTACGCCAGCGCGCCGGCTTGGTGGTCGGCACTATCTCTTCATCAGCCTGCCAATCGTATGGCCGTGCGGTGAATGGCGATTGATCCGAAGGTTCCCATGTGCTCATGGTGACTCCTTGTGATAAAGGTACGGTGTGCTCGAAACTATAACTGAGATTCTTATGGGCGGCAACGGTTACGTCAATAAAAAGGGAAAACCCCCGGGCGCCACGAATGGCGCCCGGAGGCAGTAGGTGTGAGTCCAGCTTACGCGGACTCGAGGAACAGGTGACCATCGATGAGCCGGATCGCCCCGTCATGGGGGATCTGGATCTTCGAGTCGGGTCCCCCCGACTTGTCGGCCTTGCCGTTCGGGCCCTTGGGCCAGACCAGCAGATGCCCGCGGCTCGGGTCGTCGTCCACGAAGAACGGCACCCGCGCGCCGAGGTTGATCGTGATCAGATCGGGCTGATCCTCACGACGGTTGATGAACACGTAGGCACTCCACAGGGAGTGCAACAGCGTCCAACCCTCGTCGCCGATCCGCGCCGGGGAGATCTCGGGGTCACGGCGGAAGGCCGCGAAGACCGAGTGGTTGACGTCCGACGGACGATGGGTGAACCCATCGAACAGGTAGCCGGCGGCGTGCAGGTCACTGTAGAGATCAGCGATCGTCACGAGCTTGGGCTGGTCCCGCGAGATGAGCGCTTCGCCAGGCTCGGACGTTCGAGGGGTCTCACGAGCGGCGCTGGCCGTCGTGGGCACCAGTTGGTCGTTCTTGACGCTGAACCTGATGACGGCAGTGCCGACGTTGGTCAGGTCACCGATCTCGGTGAGATTTGCGGTCTTGGTGGGCATGGGGCCTCCAATTGGGAAAGGTACAGGAGCCTCTATAATAGCATATATCAACTATTTTGTCAATCTGTTATGACATTATGCTGCACTTACCAAAAAGCCCCCTACATGAGGGGGCTTTTACTCTGTTGCGAACCTAGACTATGGTCTAGCGGCCTTCAGCGGTTGCAGCGGCCTTCTTACCGATGAGTTCTTCGGCGATATTACGAGGGACTTCCGCGTAATGATCAAACGACATCGAGTAGTTTGCTCGACCCTGAGTCATAGAGCGCAGCGTGGTTGCATAGCCAAACATTTCTGAGAGCGGTACAAAACCGTCGATAATCTTCGCACCCGATCGATCTTCCATCTTCTCGATACGACCACGCTTTGAGTTCATGTCACCCACGACGTCACCCATGAATTCTTCAGGAGTCGTGACTTCTACCTTCATAACTGGCTCGAGGATCACCGGGTCTGCTTTGCGCACACCTTCCTGAAGCGCCATCGAACCAGCAATCTTGAAAGCCATTTCCGAAGAGTCAACTTCGTGATAGCTACCATCATAGAGCTTGGCCTTGACGTCGACTACTGGATAGCCAGCCAGCACGCCATTTCCCATGGCTTCCTTGATGCCTTCATCAACTGGCTTGATGTATTCACGCGGTACGACACCACCAACAATGGCGTTTTCAAACTCGTAAGTTGGCTTATCGCCTTCAATATCCTCAGCGTGAACGAGTGGGCTAATCTCGAGCCAGACGTGACCGTACTGACCACGACCACCCGACTGACGAACGAATTTACCTTCGACTTGAACAGATTTGCGTACGGTTTCACGGTAGGCTACCTGCGGACGCCCGACATTCGCTTCAACCTTGAACTCACGCTTCATACGATCTACGAGAACTTCGAGGTGTAACTCACCCATTCCTGAGATGAGCGTCTGACCAGCTTCATTATCGGAGTTGACGCGGAAGGTTGGATCTTCTTCAGCCAGACGTGAAAGAGCGATCGACATCTTCTCTTGGTCGGCCTTGGTCTTTGGTTCAACAGCGATCTGGATCACTGGCTCTGGGAAGGTAATCTGCTCGAGCAGTACGCCATTGCCGACTTCACACAGTGTGTGGCCGGTCATCGTACCCTTCAAGCCAACTGCGGCTGCTATCTCACCAGCGTACACTTCCTGCACCTCTTCACGCTGGTTCGCGTGCATACGGAGAATACGACCAATGCGCTCTTTTTCACCAGTTGAACTATTGAGTACGTACGAACCGCTCTTGAGTGTGCCAGCATAGACGCGGAAGAAACAGAGCTTACCAACAAATGGGTCTGTAGCGATCTTGAAGGCCAAGCCAACAAATGGCGATTCATCGGCAACCTTCAGCACTTCCTGCTCACCGGTCTTGATGTTGTCAGCGAGTGGCGGACTGATGTCGAGTGGGTTTGGCAGGTAATCAACGACGATGTCGAGTAACTTTTCTACGATCACACCACGGCCATCACCACCAGAAACGATGAAGAATTCACCTGTGAGTACACTCTTACGAATGCATAACTTAATCTCATCGATCGTGAGCTCCTCGCCTTCGAGATACTTTTCCATGATTGTGTCATCGGCTTCCACGGCAGCTTCGATCAAGTGGCTACGATAGCGCTCAACCTTCTCTTTCATGTCTTCTGGGATCTCAATTTCCTTGAGCTCTTTGTCGGTATAGTCCTCATACTGATAGGCCTTGTTCTCGATCACGTCGATCATGCCGTTAATTTCTTGCTCAAAACCAATTGGCAGGTGAATTGGATAGGCCTTCTTCGTGAGTCGCTCATGAATCGAATCAAGGCTCTTGTAGAAGTCTCCACCGGTTTGGTTAATCTTGTTAATAAAGCAGATACGAGGCACGCCGTATTTATCGGCCTGGCGCCATACCGTCTCAGACTGTGGCTCCACACCCATTTTGCCGTCGAACACCGTCACGGCGCCGTCGAGAACACGCAGTGAGCGCTCAACTTCAACGGTAAAGTCGATGTGGCCTGGCGTATCAATAATATTAATGCGCTTCCCGTTCCAGAAACACGTGGTAGCGGCCGAGGTAATAGTAATACCACGTTCCTGCTCCTGTTCCATCCAGTCCATAGTCGCTTCGCCCTGGTGAACCTCACCGATTTTGTGAGTCTTACCAGTACGGTAGAGAATGCCTTCTGTAACGGTAGTCTTACCGGCATCAATGTGCGCAATAATACCGATGTTACGAGTGTTTTCTAGAGAATATTCGCGGGCCATGGATTTCCTTGTCTGATTAGTATTAGATGAAATGATTGACGGGGGCGCAAACGTAAAAAAAGCGCGCTGGCGCCTGATCGTGACTACTATAGCATTTTTTAAAAACTCCGACAAGCCATTAAGGCGCCACTCTACTCGATAGAATGTGATGTGCCACCGCAACGCCGGATGACAGGCCAGGGCCTGTTTCAGCAAACTACCCTTTCGAGCTATGTGACTGTTCTAGATCTACCCGATCCAGCGTCAGAGTCTGGCCAGCTTGGATTTCACCCTTGAGCAAGCCCTGACTCACGCGATCCTCTACCATTCGCTGCAACGTCCGACGCATCGGCCGAGCACCCATACGCGGATCGTTACCAATCTCCACGATATAGCGTTTCGCAGCATCGGTCAGCTCGAG
>CAYSMD010000018.1:2863-7140 GCA_964432055.1 uncultured Candidatus Saccharibacteria bacterium | reverse complement strand
CCCTCATCAAGCAGTTGGAGGATTAAGTTCAGGATATCAGGATGCGCTTTTTCGATCTCATCGAGCAAGACAACACTGTATGGCTGCTGGCGGACCTTTTCGAGAAAACTTGATCCGGCTCCAGATTCGGTGGCTGCCGCCAGCAGTCGGTTTATGTCCGATACTTGCTGATACTCAGACATATCTAGGCGAATCATTCTGTCTTCTCCGCCGAAGTAGACGGCCGCCAGCGACTTAGCGAGCTCGGTCTTACCTACACCGGTCGGACCCAAGAATAAGAAACTGCCAATCGGACGCTTGAGGTCTTTCACGCCAGCTCGAGCACGTCGCAGTGCACCAGCCACCGCACCAACCGCCTGGGTCTGATTAATCATCCGCTCATGAATGAGGTTTTCGAGATCGAGGAGCTGTTTTGCTTCGGCAGGGCCAGCCGAGCCGGTCTTTACACCGATCATCACTTCAATCGCTTTCTGCACAGAGTCAGGACCCACCCGACCATCTATGACGTGCGAGAACGAGGCGCGGAGAAGGTCAATGGCCGCCCCGGGCTGACCCTTCACGGTCGTGTAGCGATCTGAGAGCTTCACCGCCTCCCGAAGCGCGGAGAGCGTTATGATTATTTGCTGCTGCGCTTCAAACTCAAGAGCAACGTCTTCTAGTGTGCGCAGCGTACCAGTCGCATCAATTGGCGCAACTACCAGCTTCGTCAGCTGCCCCATCAAAGTTTGTCGTAATTGCGCAAACCGCGTCCACTCATCATCAGTGAATGCAAAGATCATTGGTAAATGAGTGTTCTGCAGAATTGGCAATAAGATTTCCGAGATATCGATGGCTCCGGCCTTCGTGGTGAAAAACGCCTGCGCATCGTCAAAGAACAGAATCACATTCTTAGCGCGAACCGCGTCGTAGATGACTTCAGAAATAATTTTTTCAATCGGCAGCTCAGGTGTGGCAGCCGAGAGCAATGCATTTGCTGAGAGCTTCATGACTTTACGATACGTTAAGCGACCCACATTCGTACGCGAGAGGATATGCTCGGCAAAGGTGTATACAAGCGTCGTCTTACCTCCACCATTCGGACCAACCAAAGCGGCTGCCGGATGAACTGGTTGATTCAGCACCGATATCAACTCACCGACCGTGTCCTCGCGGCCCTTCGATGAAAATACACGATTCCCGGCCTCTATTTCATCGCTCATATTCTGCCCAAAACGATCGAGAAAGTTTGTATAGCCAGCTGCAAAGTCTCTCCCGAGTCCACCATACGCCTGTCGATCCCGCTTTTGCATTCGATCATGAATGAGATGCTGGAGCCAAACCAGTACTTCAGTCAGGTCGTCTTGGGTAAGCTTAAACTTGCGCAAGAATGGTGCCTTCTCGTCGGCAAGGAGCGCCATCCCAACGACAATGCTGCCAGCAGTAATTCGTCGCTGCCCGGCCAACTTGGCGGTCTCATAGCTCTTCGCGTAGATAGCCTCTGGCGTCAGGTTCGCAAGCTGTGCCTGGATTGGCTCAAGTGGCAATTCGGCGTGGCGTAAGACAAAGCTCACCTGCCAGTGGCCAGCCAGTGCAGCCGAGATGGCTTCGGAAGTGGTGGCACGCGAGAGTACTTTCACCAAGTCGGCTGTGACGAGATCGCTGAGATTCGTCTCGCCCTGACCAATCGGATCCAAGCCAGAATATTCCAACATCCCCCAGCGAGCCCAGAACAATATAATTGTCGTCAGTGCCACGAACGAGCCAACGATGCACGCCAGGCCAGGCAAGCCCAAGATAAGTAGTGCCGAGGCCAGTACGATAAGCGCGAGATCAAGCGCCAGCAGTGCTGTGCGGCGCCATTTCGGAGCGAAAACCGCGGTACCAGCAATCCGTGTTCGGCGATGTGAAGGCCGAAACGCGAGTGGCGCACTAGCGTTACTCATAACGCGAGCCCCACAATAATGAGCCCTGGCACGAAAGCTGGCAGGACTGGCCATACCAAGAATGCAACAATTGCGATCAGGCAGACGCCGACCGTCAGGAAGACATAAAAGCCCAAGAACATCAGCCGGACACAAAACCCAATCAGTCGCGCAACACTATTCATCAGCAGTGCCCGCATCATCTGATCGAGGCCCTGGGCGCCAGAAACACGATCCTCTTTCCAGGGTGCAAAAAGGGTGCGCAGCATTTGACGCACTGAAAAGACATTGTAGAGGCGCACCAGCCGTCTTCGGGCTACAGTTAGGATATGCATCCAACCCCAACCGTACCACCACCCGATGGCATCGATAATAGTCATGCTTTTATGGTATCAACCAGCGTGCCTGCTGGCAAACCTGCGACTCAAGCGCCGATATTGATAACCTCACCGCCGAGGGCTTTTGCAAAAAAACTATCGTGAGAGATGTAGAGCACCGCACCCGAGTAGTTTTGGAGTGCTCGCTCCAACTCCTCGATCGACGGGAGATCCAAGTGATTAGTCGGCTCATCCAAGATAAGTAGATTTGGCCTCGCGGCCAGCATTGCGATCAATTGAATGCGGGCTTTTTGGCCACCTGAAAGCTGCTGAACTGGCACTTGCCCATCAGTTCGCTCGAAGAGATACTCCGAGAGTGTCCGTGCAATCGCTTCGTCGTTCACCGCTCGGCCAGCCTGCGCGTAAATCATGCTAATTGCTTCACCAAGGGTTTGATCAAGAAAACGAGCGTCAATCTCCTGCTCATAACGCCCGATTCGCAAGCTCTGCGAGACATCTATCAGCCCCGAAAAGATTTGGCACTCAAGAGGAGCTCCGGCCGCTACCGCACAGAGTGCGTTCACGAAGGTCGTTTTACCCGCACCATTGCGACCAACCAGCTGGACTCGCTCACCAGCCCGTACCGCAAACTCCACACCCTCAAAGAGATGTGCATCAAAACCTAGCGACAGCTCCTCGACAGTCACGAGCTGGGCAGCCTGCGAAGCCTGCTTACCTTCTGCATCCTTCAGTCGAATCGACTTGGCCTTATATTTTGCATACTGCTCGCCTTGCCCACGCTTGAGAGTGGCGACTGACTCCTGGTCTATCCAGATCGTCGGCTTACTCATCCGCTCTTCGAGCTCAGCAATCTCTCGCTGGATACGACGGACAAGTGGAATGAACGGATTCGGGCTCTGCTTGGAACGCAGCTTCTTTTGCTCGGCCTGGCGCAGTGCCTCTCGTCGATTCTCGAGAGTCTTCACATCTACCTCATACTGATGCATGGCGCTCGTAGATGCCACCATGTTTTGTTTTAGAAATGCCGTATAGTCTCCTGGAAAACTCACAAGGCGCTGATCCTTCAGCTCGATAATCCGATCCACACATGCCAACACATCTCGGTCGTGAGAGATCACTAACACAGCCGAGCGAACGTCTTTGAGCCAGGCAGTGAAGTTTTGTTTGGCGATATAGTCCATGTGGTTGGTCGGTTCATCCAGGATGAGAAGATCAGCATTCGAAAACTCAACCTGCACTAGCTGAGCAAACCGCTTCTGTCCACCTGACAAGCGTGCAAATGAGCCCTGAATTTGCTCGTCAGTCAGCTGATACGCCTTGAGCGCCTCAATAATGCGATCCCGCACGTGGTAGTAACCGAGCTCGTCGTAGCGCTCGAGGGCATTCGTATAGAGCTCGATCTTCGCCATGTCGTCACCCATCTCATCCGGATACGTCTCGATTATCTGGGTGAGATCAGCATAATCTCGCAGGCCCTGCATAACATAGTCGAGTGTCGTTGTAGTTGACTCAATACCATGCTGCTCCTGTTCAGTTGTGAGAATATCGGCACCACCGACTAAGCGCACTGACCCTACAAAATCCTTATCAGCACCGGTAATAATCCTGGCAAGCGTTGTCTTGCCGACGCCGTTGCGACCGATAAATCCAACAACTTCTCCGCGCTGGAGCTGAAGCTCGGTATTTTTTAGCAAATGCTTCGCACCTGCTTGCTTATCTTCAATTTTTACTTCGAGTAACATAGAGATCTACAGTATAGCCCTTCTGGAGTGCAAAGAAAAACCGCCACGCACCAGATAGTGGTACGTGGCGGGAGGGACTCAGGACTGAGAGCTCAGCTGTCCGACCTGAAGGCCATTCACGTGCGAGCTGTCTGGTTTGCCGTAGGGCTGACCGGCGGCGATGTAACAGGCTTCGTGATAGTGCTGCATAGACAGCCAGACACCACGTCGGTACACGTTGCAGATCACCTGTCGCTTGTGGCGCTGCTTGGCGGCGAATTTCAATCGCTCACCGCAGTGAGTGCATCTGGTGTCGG
>CAYSMD010000018.1:0-2763 GCA_964432055.1 uncultured Candidatus Saccharibacteria bacterium | reverse complement strand
CCGTACGCTCCCCAGCCAGTTCGCAAAACAAGACCCTCATCTCTTAAAGCCTTCAGATGGTAGGCAAAGAGATTACTCTCTATCCCCTTTGGCTTAATCTCGCTATAGCGGAGTGATTCACCCTGCATGAGTTGACCCAAAATCGTGCGCTGTATGTGATGCATCATCTTACTTCAAGTCTAGCACATTACTCAAAATAAATTGAGTCAAAATGTCTCGTCTAGATTGATGTTGTCGAGTGAGAGATAGTGAAGGTGTTCCCCCGCACCTTAGGAGAAAGCAAACTCTAATGAGCACAAAAGAAACTCAGCAACTCAGAGACCTATTAACCCTCATTGACATACAGAGTAAAGAATTAACTCTCGCGGAGAAGACCAAGGACGAAGCGAACGCATTGTTTGAAAAGGCGCGTCACACGCGGTATAAGACTCGCCAAGAATATCACAAACTACGCCGGAACCACATTCAAGTATTGCTTGAGCGCTACGAAAAAGCTCTCTGTGCATACTGCAAGCAGCTGCGGCCTATGGGCCGTATGCATACCTCTCGAGAGTTTGGTTTTTACTGGGATTCCGATTGCCGCTACAATCGCTGGCGCACACCTTATGATAGGCGATTCTCAATATGTGAACGGTGCATTCCAACCCAAGCCTATACGACCAGAGAAGAGGATGGCTATAGTGTCGGGAAAGAGCTGCTAGAGTTCGACCAAGAAGCCTACTTGCGCTGGCTTACATATGGCAGTGAGAATCTGGAAATTGCAGCCAAGGCCCTAAACCTCCCGTCTCCAGTCATAGACTAACCCCTCAAACGAGAAAACCCCTCGTTTGAGGGGTTTTCTTCTTTTTTAAAAACTAACGTTAGTAGCGTGCGAAGTGGGCGAATGCCTTGTTGGCCTCTGCCATCTGGTGCGTATCGGCTTTTTTCTTGATAGCATCACCCTGATTGTTGTAGGCATCAAGGAGCTCGACTGCGAGACGCTTATCGAAGCTCTTGCCTTCTTTGGCTCGAGCGGCGTCAAGCATCCAGATCATCGCATAGTGAATACGGCGATCTGGCTTCACTTCCATTGGCACCTGGTAGTTTGCACCGCCAACGCGTCGTGAGCGAACTTGTACGTGCGGTGAGGCGTTCTTGACAGCGGTTTCAAAGATTTCCATTGCGTCAGTCTTTGACTTCGCAGCTGCCTCTTCGAGAGCATCGTACATGAGCTGCTCGGCGAGACGCTTCTTACCGTCTTTCATAATCTTATTGATCATGCGAGTTACCAGCACTGAGTTATAACGCATGTCTGGAGCGAGTTCTCGCTTGAGGGATTTCGTCTTCTTACGTGGCATGGTTTATTCCTTAGCCTTCTCTAACTTAGCACCGTATTTCGAGCGACCTTGCTTACGGCCAGCAACCCCAGCGGTGTCGAATGCACCACGTACAACGTGATAGCGAACACCTGGGAGGTCTTTTACGCGGCCACCGCGCACGAGCACAACAGAGTGCTCTTGCAGATTGTGACCAATGCCACCAATGTAAGCCGTAACCTCCATGCCGTTCGTGAGGCGCACACGTGCTACCTTACGAAGCGCTGAGTTAGGCTTCTTAGGAGTTTGGGTGAAAACCTTCGTACACACGCCACGCTTCAAGGGAGCGTTCTGTAAGCGAACACGTCCCTTGAGGGCGTTGAGGCTGCGACCGAGAGCTGGTGATTTGCTCTTGCGGCGAGACTTAGCACGAGGCTTGCGAATGAGTTGGTTAATCGTTGGCATAAAACTTCGTTATCTTATCAGATTTAGCTTATCTGGTCAACCTGGGAATCAGAGTCGTCAGTACGGAAGCCAGTTCCAACCGGAATCAGGCGTCCAATAATGACATTCTCTTTCAAACCACGAAGCTTATCGACCTTACCACGCAACGCTGCACCGATGAGCACCTTCATCGTCTCTTGGAATGATGCGGCGGACAACCAACTGTCAGAGCTGATCGAGATCTTCGAGATTGGCATCAGGAGTTGCTCGTAGGTTGCTGGTGTCTTGCCAGCCTCTTCGGCAGCCCGATTTGCTTCCCAGAGCGATGTCTTGGAGATAATATCACCAGAGATGAACTCGGTGTCATTTGGCTCTTCGATACGTACGCGGCTAAACATCTGACGGATGATGACTTCGATGTGCTTCGAAGCGATTGTCTGACCTTGCGATGCGTAGATTGCCTGTACTTCGTCGACCACGTAGCGCTCCACGGCTTCGGTGCCCAGAAGACGATGCATGTCCTGAAGGTTAACCGAACCACCACTGAGGCGCTGACCGACAGTCACGAGGTCGCCATGTTTGACTTTCAGAGTGACATATTCAGGAAGTGTGTACTCCTTGATATTGCCGCCCTCGTGAGTCAGTTCGATAACGCCCTTCGAGACCTTGACGGTACCTTCGGCACCAGCTTTCACGGTACGCTTACCGGACTCGTTCTGCGCAAGCACTTCGCCCTTGGCAACTTCTGCGCCGGACTTCACAACTGGCTTCATGCCTTCCTTGAGCTCGTACTTGGTGTGCTTCATGTCAGCTGGAGCAATGCGCAGGGTTTGCTTACCTTCGTTCTGCTTGAGCGTTACGACTCCATCTACCTCGGCGAGAATCGCTTCACCACGTGGATTGCGAGCTTCGAAGATTTCTTCAACACGCGGGAGACCCTGCGTGATGTCGGCAGCCGAAGCTACACCGCCGGCGTGGAAGGTACGCATGGTGAGCTGAGTACCAGGCTCTCCAATTGACTGAG
>CAYSMD010000017.1:5003-16448 GCA_964432055.1 uncultured Candidatus Saccharibacteria bacterium | reverse complement strand
GCGATAATCCCTTCGTGGTATTGCTCGATCAGATCACGATCGATACGTGGCTTGTAGTAAAAGCCCTCGAGATTAGCGATCGTCGAAAGATGCATGAGATTCTTGTAGCCCTGCTCATTTTTTGCCAGCAGCGTGAGGTGATACGGCGTGCGATCCTCACGGGTGGACTTATCGGTGTGCTTCCGTGGACTCACATACGCCTCCATGCCAATGATCGGCTTGATGTCGCGCTTCTTGCACTCCTTATAAAACTCAATCGCTCCAGAGAGCGTCCCATGATCGGTGATGGCAGCCGCTGTCTGTCCGAGCTCCTGCACCCAATCTAGCATGTCCGGCACTTTCTGGAGGCCGTCCAGGAGTGAATAATGCGTATGATTATGCAAATGCACAAAAGGGACTGTCGTTTCCTGAACAGCCTGAGTCGCCCCTGCCTCAATCACCTTTTGCTCACCCATGTTACTACCTATTTTACGCCACCTCGGGCGTGAGCGTAAGCACTCTCGTGGTATTGATTTTTTATTGTTTTTATGCTATGATAATCAGCATTCGTCCAGATCGGGCGAAGACTTGAACCTTACAGAGAGGTCCCTCAATGGATCAGACCGACATCATCACGAGCGTCCCGGCGGCAGAGCCCACCGCGGACATCGCACGTCCCGAGTTCACCTACCCCGAGCTCTTCCACGGCGTCCAGCTGTCGACGAGCATGTTCGGCTGGCTGCGTGAGCACCTGCCCCGTGAGCGCACCGACCAGAAGCCCCTCACGGGTGTCGGCGTCGCCATCTACAAGCCGGGTGCAAACCACTGGCGCGACCCCTGGATGACCTTCGCCTTCGACGCGGAGTTCAACTGGGTCGACCCCATGAGCTTCACCGGCGCCAACGAGGAGCAGATGCTCTACGTCCTCAACGCCATGCGCAAGATGAAGTTCACGATGCGCACCGGGCTTCCCAGCTCAGCAGCCCTCGTGACCCATCGTCACCTGCGGGAGTCCGGCGACTTCTGCTACGACGGCGCCATCATCCACAACGACATCCCCGTGTCCATCTCGGGCTACACCAAGGAGATGGACGCCGAGCAGAGTCTCCGCGTCGCCGCACAGCTCGCCGCCTTCATGGGCGAGGTCATCGACGACATCGAGCTCCGCAGCTCCTCCCAGTTCTGGCGTACGAGCCAGAGCAAAGAGGACCTCCTCGAGATGTTCCGTTCGGGTGTGGCCCCGCTCAGGATCGGCCTGCCCCACGACAGGACTTCTCATCACTGAGATCTAACTCAGATCTCACTTCCCGAGCTTCGGTCTCACGAGACCGGGGCTCGGGCACTCCCAAAGTATTCGAACTCATTCGAGTGTTTTGGAAGCGCATTGCTCACCGTCCGCACCAGCCACTAACCTTGACTTTTATCCTATTTTATGATATTTTCTTGATTATCGTGTGACCTGTCACATGTACATTGAAAACACGGACGAAAGGACACACAGTGGACACAAGTTCTGGGGCATTGCTGCGCGACTTGCTCGCACAGCACCCTGAGAAGACCCAAGAAGTTCGCAACTTCTGCAAGGTCACAGACAGCACCGTACGCCGTTGGCTCAAGGGTACCGATCCCAAGGGCCTCACGCAGACCAGACTCTTCGTCTATCTCCTGCGCAACGGCCTGCGACCAGCGGAACTGAAGTCGACGCATCCGAACATCATCAACCTCGCCGTCCTGGTGGCACACGACTACGTGGACCCCCAGTCGGCAGTGCAGATCTTCGGATCGACCTCGGCCGGCGACCAGCAACTCTGGCGCTGGATTCGCGGCGTGAACAAGCCGCTCGATTCGGCAATGACCGGACTGAGCGTCTGGCTTCACACCACCGACGACCAGCGCAATGTGCCAGCTCACCTGGCCAAGCAACTGCTCGAGGAGCCCTTCGATGAGCTCTTCAGCATCAAGCAGATCATGTACCTCCCCGTCTCCGAGGCTCCGGCCGCCGGGAACGAGGAACTGATCGCCAACCTGGCTGCGCTCCTCAGTGCAGCCGCACCGCTGGCACGGCATCTCGAATCTGATGCTTACAGCGATGCAGAGCGCGCCCACTTCCGATCCTTGATCGGCGAAGACGCGTTCTTCAAGCTCACCAACAGTCTCGCGCGCCTCTCCGGCACGCGAGCACGAGCTCAGACACCAGCAGTATGAACCCGAACCTACCAAGGAGGACGGCATGAGCCGCCGTCAACGTCCGAAGCCCACCCAGGGAGGCCACCAGCCGCCCGCGACCCGCGAAGCCGCAGCACCCAGCTCGGATGCTGTCAGCTTCAACCAGGGCAAGGTCATCATGCACCTCGCCCGCACCACCTACACGACCCTGATCCAGGTGATCGCCGAGGCGGTGCAGAACGCTCTCGACGCCCACGCCAGCTACATCTGGATCGTGGTCGACGAACGCAAGCGTTCGATCGTCGTCGCCGACAATGGCGCCGGCGTGACCCCGCAGCAGTTCGCCGAAGCCCTTCGGAGCATCGGTCAGGGCGTGAAGGATCCCGGTTCGATCGGCCGCTTCGGCCTCGGACTGATCTCGCCGCTCGACAAGTGTGAGCGCTTCACGTTCACCTCTCGCGAACCTGGCAAGCCGACCGGCCACTCCTGGCGGTTCAAGGCCAGCACCATGGAGGTGATGTCCTCGAACCTCTCCATCCCTCGCAGTCAGGTGCAGTGGAAGACCGACGATGAGTTCAACACCATCATGCGGATCTTCGACTACACCCTCGACACCCAGACGGCGTCGATGACGGCCGGACGGGTGGAGGAATTCGTGCAGAGCAAGCTGGGCCCGATGCTGCGCAAGCAGAACGTGACCTGCAAGCTCCTCTTCCGTGCCGAAGATGGCTCGGAAGTCACGAAGGAGATCAAGCCCACCGACTTCACCGGTGAGCCGTTCGCGGTCTACACCTACCAGGATGACGACGCCGGCGAGATCGAATTCGAGCTCTACCGTGCCCCCAGGACGACCCAGGGTCGTCAGGGCGTGGTGATGTTCTCGGAGATGGACTCGCTCTACCCGATCACCTGGCCGGAATTCCGCCGGCAGGCCGGCAGCTGGCTCTCCGATGACACTCGGAAGGCGCTCGGATCGGGCTTCTTCCAGGGCATCATCCGCGCCAAGAAGGTCGAGCTGCATCCCAACCGGAAGAAGTTCGTCTGGAACGATGCAGCCAAGAGCCTCGCCATGGTGGTGGAGGAGTGGTACCACGAGGTGGGCCGCCAGCTCTACACCGACGAGCGTGTCCAGGAACAGGAGACCCGTCTCCAGCGCCTGGGCGTGCAGACGCTCGACCGGCTCAAGGACCTGCTCAAGTTGGACGATTCCGAGCACTGGCGCAAGATCATCGAATCGCTGCGCGAGGGCACCATCGGAAGCGGCCACGCCGATCTCCCCGACGAGGGTGAGACTCCTGAGAAGGGCATCCGCGAGGGCCAGGGTGGTGCGGGCAAGCCCCGTCACACCAAGGATCCGAGCGAGCAGGAGCCCCGCAAGCGCGGCCCGAAGGGACCCGAGCGTCCCGGTGACAAGCCGGGCGTCTCCTGGGGACCGGAGGGTCAACACCGCAAGCGGGTCCATGACTCGTCGACGGGGATCTCGATCTGCCACGAGACGCTGCCGGGTTCGGACCGTCTCTGGGAGATCGAAGTCGAATCGGCGACGATCTTCATCAACGTGCGGCACCCCGTCTTCCTGATGGTGGAGCACGCCGACACGTTCATCCTGCAGCTGCAGGAGTGGATCATCCTGCAGGCGATCAGCCTGCTGGTGTTCCCGGAAGATTCCAGGGAACTTCTCCACGACTACTCGGACACCTACGCACGCGAGTACGTCACCCTCTCGATCCTCGGATCGATGAAGCGGCGACGTGGCGCGAGCTAGCCCGAGCCTTCGTCCGGTGTTTCATACGGAGCTCAGTTTCGACTGGGCTCCGTTTTCTTTTTACTCAGGCTATTCAGATCTTGTAAATATAGCCCTTTCATTGTATGATGCATTACTACTCGCACCTACACCCTGGAGGCACTCATGCCCGCACAGCAACCACCCCAGACCGATGAACGCCTGCAGTGTCAGGCCCCTGCCTTTCTCGCGAATGGCTCCATCAGCCTCGCGATGGCTATCGCCGCCCTCGAGGCACTCCACGCCCACACGCGCTACCTGGGGGTCGATCCCATCATTCTCGAGTCGACTGCTGTGGCCTGGGTTTCACCGGACAGACGATCGATTCTGATCGCCAACGGCGACGGACAAGCGCGATTTCTGGAAAATCACGCGACGAGCCGAGCTACCGTTCGGTGTAAGTACAGCCGAGAGATCAAGACAGCCGACGGGACGGTTCGTGGACGCATCGGCATAGCTTCGAATGATGAGTTCGAGTCGCACCCGGGCATCTCGGAGCTACTTGATGATCTTGTCGAGCTCACACTCGACCCCACGCTCGCCGGCGCTGAGCTCGTTGTGCTGCGGAGCAGAGTGTAGATCAGCCCATGATCACTACTACAGGTAAGTCACCACTTACCTGTTTTTCTTTACTTATTTCCGAGTATGCGGCGATGATAGCTCATGTAGCCTATGGAGGTCACCAAACCTATGGCGGCAAGGATAAGTATGACGCGAAACACCTGTCCGGGGCACAAAAGTCCACCACTCCATGTGTGGCGGCCTGAGTCGGGCCAGTTAGTCAGATTGTAATTACTTTGTTGAAGTCGTTGCGGTTTCTTGAATCGCCCGGAAGAAATCACCAATGTACGGCAAGCCACCAAAAACTGTGACTGCCCAGCCAAGAATAACGATAATCAGTGCGACGCCAATTGTGAGTCCGATACCCCGATAGACACCAGCCCGGAAGTTCAACCATGCGAAGCGCCAGCGGTCATTGAGCAAATTGACAAACTCTTCACTTCCGACCAAACCAGCAGCCCGCTCGGAAGCATCTAGGGCCTGCTCTCGTTTTTTCTGGCTACTTTTTCGCGCCACGGCTCGACGTAGTAGTCTTCTTAGCGGCTGGCTTCTTAGCCGGAGTCTTCTTCGCAGGAGCTACGCTGGTCTTCAGCTTATTTGCCGATTTCGCGGCGTCTTTTCCCAGCTGCTTGACCTCGCGCTGAGTCGAATCGCCAATCTTCTCGCCAAGTGCCTTCAGTTCAGCAATAACGGACTTGGCCTCTTCCATAAGACCGCGTGCCTCGTCTTCGAGTTCGATCTTCGCAAGTCCAGTGGCACTCGACATGCGGAGTGTGAGTTCATTCATACGCTCCTTGAGCTTCTCAGCGCGCTTCATGAGCTCCTTAGTTTCCTTTACAGAGTCATCCTTCACACGAACACTGGCATCTTTGATCTTATCAAGGCCTTGTGAGAGCTGATCTTTTGCCTCACCGAAGACTTGATGAATATCCTCGCGGGTTTCTTTGCCGCTCTTAGGAGCAAACAAGAGAGCAGCAACTCCAGCGACTGCGGCGCCAATCCCAAGTCCTTTTAAGAATCCACCTTTTTTCGACATACTACTTTCTCCTTTTCCGGCCTGACGTGGCATTCATCACCTGCGCAAAGATCGCGCTCATCGTCATTGGGTTAATAATCTTTTCTTTCACTTCGTGCACAATATCGGCGGCCGTCTTTGTGCCATCCTGGGCGATCTCCGCAATCGTCTGGATAGTCTTGGTGAGCTTATTCACCGCGAAGAAGGTCACTATCATGATGACCAGGAGAATTAGAATCGCTACCGACATCACAATAATCAGAACAAATAAAGTCGTATCCATAGTGTTATACCTTTCTAGAACCTATTGTAGCAGCTTTGGCTAGTGCCAAGCGAGTGCGCCCAGGTTTGGATGGTCCAGCCGAGGGCGCTGTCGGCTTCTTTTCAAAGCGCTTAAACGCATTCCGGTCTACAACACTGTTTGGCACTACATGGATGTCGCCATGATCATCCTTTATGCGCACCTTACGGGTATCCATATCCACCACCACCCCTTCGATAGGATGATCTGGTGGGCCAACGATCATGCGGTCACCAATGCGAAAATGCCGGTCACGGGCGAGGTTGATTCCCGAGATTGTATCACCGACCGTTGGAGCAAAGCCATTTGAGAAGGCCAGTGCCAAGACAGCAAAGGCACCCGACAATGCCAGCGCAACGTTAGAAAGTCCAGCCAATTGCAGGAAGGCAATGGAGAGCAAGAACCACAGCACGAGATCAAGTAATTTTATGCTTACCTTAATCATCGCTTTCGGCAGCTTGGCAACGCCAAGGGTGCGCATCAAGACCTTAGACAGGACTCGGATTGCGATAAAGCCAATAATGAAAAATAAAATCGCCTTCGGAATACTTGGTACCGAGCTACCAACCCACTGCGTGACCGGCTCTAGGATGCCTTGACTCGTTTCTTGAATCTGCGTTTGAGTAACTGCTAGCGTCATGCCAATATCATACCGCTTATGTAACGTCGAGGGTAGTCTTGAGTAAGCGATTCACTATCTGAGGGTTCGCCTGGCCTTTGGTACGCTGCATAATCTGCCCCACAAAGAAGCCGAGGGCCTTAGCATTACCAGACCGGTAATCCTCTACAGCCTTTGGGTTATCATGAATGAGTTGTTCGATCATCGTAGCGAGTTCATCCTCATTTGAGATCTGTTCGATACCGAGGCGCTGCATGATGGCGCGCGGTGCATCCTGCGCCCCAGCACATAGCTCGGTAAAAATCTGCTTGGCCTGCTTTGATGAAATCTCGCCAGCCAGCTCCAGCTCGACGAGTTCCACCAGACTTGCGGACGTAAACGGAACAGTCGCAGCCTTAGTCGTTAGCACCTCACTCGCCTGCTGCTTCATCCAGGCCTGGTAATCTCCTACCAGCCAATTCACCAGCTTACGGTTGAGCTTCTGGTCATCCGTGCGCGCGCTCTGAAACACAGCTGCAGTGGCCGGCTGACCAATCAGAATATCCTGCTCATCGCTATTGAGACCCAAGCTCACGAGCTCTCGACGAACAACAATCGGCAGCGCCTTGCCTTTCACGATTTTACGCTCACGCTCCAGCATGTCGTTCGTAATCACGAGTGGTGGAATGTCTGGCTCGGGGAAATAGCGATAATCATGCGCCTCTTCCTTCGAGCGCTGCGAGAAAGTCTTACCTTTGGCATCGTCAAAGCCGCGAGTTTCCTGATCAATCACGCCGCCTTTCTCCAGCACTTCAATCTGCCGATCGATTTCGTAGACGAGCGCCCGCTCGGCGTTCCGGAAGCTATTTAGGTTCTTCAGCTCAGTGCGCGTGCCGAGTTGATCATCTTTCGATACTGAAACATTGAGGTCAAACTTCATATTACCGTGCTGCATATCGCCATAAGTTACATCCAGGGTTGTTGCAATCGCGTAAATCTCCTCGAGATAGCGGCGAGCCTCTTGCGGCGAATGCATATCAGGCTTCGACACGATCTCCAGGAGAGGTGTGCCAGCTCGGTTCAAATCCACGAGAGAGTAGTCTTTGCCAGCTGGGTGTGTCAGCTTACCAGCGTCTTCTTCGAGATGAGCTCGCTCTATACCGACTGCCTGAAACTCACCATTGATAAATATCTCAACCGAGCCCTCCCCAACAATTGGCTGATCAAATTGCGTAATCTGGTAGCCTTTGGGGTTGTCCGGATAGAAATAGTTTTTGCGATCAAACTTCGTGTGCTCCGCGAGCTCAGCATTGAGCCCCATACCGAGTCGCAATGCGAGTGCAACGGCCTGGGCGTTTGGTAGTGGCAGTGTGCCGGGATAGGCCAAGCACACTGGACAAATGTTTGTATTCGGCGAGGCATCAATCGAATTATTATCACAGGCGCAAAACATCTTCGACTGGGTTGCCAGCTGAACATGTATCTCAATACCTATCGTTGGTCGATACTCGCTCATGCCAGATCGACTCCTAAGTCTTTAATGGCCTGACCGAGATCACGTACAGCCGCTTCGACCTGAGGCTTCACGACATCGACGTGCACATCGTGAGCCATCTGATTGCGCAGCTTGTGGGCCGCCCATACAGCATTCAAATTACTAAACCGATTACCGCCCGTCTTGAGACGGTCACCCATATTTTCACCCTTGAAGCCCGCACCTTTCATGCAATAGTCCAGGAGTTTATCAGCTTCCATCAGTGCATTCTTGAGCCCTGGGCCACCATGACTTTGCATGGCAGTGATTTCTGCCCAGCGCTGCTTCACAAGATCTGGGTCAATCGCTTCCCCGCCCTTGTCTACCTCACCAAGCGGCCGGTACGTCTTGCGCTCCATGGTGTCGGCACGCATGTATAAAATCAGTCCACCAATAACAATTACCGCCATGATGATTGAAAGAAACGTCATAACTTAACTGCCTCCAGCTCGACGGCAAGCACAGTTTCGGCAGCATCCGCAGCCGCGAAAAGTCGTGATTCGGCAGCCTGAGGCGCCATGAGTTGCAAGCCTAGTGGCAGATCGTCGACACCTTCGATCGGCAATGAGATTGCGGGAATGCCAGCGAGATTGGCGGCAACAGTCATGATGTCGGCAAGATAAATTTCGGTCGGATCTGAGGCATGCTCGCCAAACTTAAATGCCGAAGTTGGTGTAGTTGGCCCAATCAGCACGTCACAGCCATCGAAGGCCCGATCAAAGTCTTCGCGAATAAGGGTGCGCAGTTGCATAGCCTTCTTATAGTACGCATCATAATAGCCGGCCGAGAGCGCATACGTACCAGTGAGGATGCGCCGCTTCACTTCTGGTCCAAAGAATTTGCCGCGTGTTGCACTATACAGACTCTCGAGGTCGCCAGGCACTTCTAAGCTTGAGCCATAGCGGATACCATCGTAGCGCTCAAGGTTTGAGGAAATTTCGGATGGAGTCAGAACGTAATAGCACGGTAGCGAATATTCAAGATTTGGTAGTGACACTTCTTTGAGCTCCCAACCCGCCGCGCGCAGCGTATCGAAGACTCGCTCGTACCGAGCGCGCACATCATCGGAGAGCGAATCAACATACTCACGAACGATTCCAACAGTACCGGGATTCGCGTCGCGATGATCAAGATTTGGCGTCGGAATCGTGGTGGCATCATGTTTGTCCCGGCCCGCCATAACCTGCAGTACAAGCTCCGCGTCGCGAGCTGTGTGTGCGAAAGGACCGACGACATCAAGTGAGCTCGCCATCGCCACAACACCATACCGACTAACCAGGCCATAGGTAGGCTTCATACCGACAACACCACAATAGGCCGCAGGCTGACGAATACTGCCGCCCGTATCAGTCCCAACCGAGAACAGCCCAATGCCAGCCGCTAATGCAGCCGCCGAACCACCCGAGCTCCCACCCGGTACACGATCTAAGTCACGTGGGTTGTGTGAAGGGCCATAGGCCGAATACTCCGTCGAACCACCATGGGCATACTCATCCTGATTTACTTTTGCGACTAAAATTGCGCCTTCGGATTCGAGCTTGGCAATAGCGGTGGCGGTGTAAGGAGCTACAAACTGATCAAGCATCTTACTTGCGGCAGTCGTGCGTGTACCAGCCACAAGAAACATGTCTTTTGCGGTAAATGGAATACCTTCGAGTAAACGTGGCGCTTCGCCAGCTGCCCGACGCGCATCACTCACCTCAGCCGCAGCCATCGCGCGATCATCCAGCCTCGTAAGGACACTGTGCACCTGCGTATCAACCGCATCGATACGACGCAAAGCCGCAGTTGTAAGCTCTGTAGCTGTAACGCTCCCCTGGGCGAGAGCTTCTAGCGCATCAGCGATAGTCGTCGGCTCGCTCACTGCAAAACTCGCTTTACCACAATATAGCCAGCCTCGTGACGAGGTGCGCGAGCCAGCAAGTCCTCTGGATTCACCGATGAGGGGACGACGATATCCTCACGCAACACGTCTGTGAGACCCGTTACTTGGCTGGTCGGCTCGACGCCCTCGGTCTCTGCAGCCTGCAAACCATCAACCAGACGCAGCACGCGCTGTACGTCGCCAGTGGTCTGGGCCGCATCAGCCTCCGAAAAAGCCACCCGGGCAAGCTGCGCGATGCGGGCAATTGTTGCTTCGTTTACTTCACTCATAACTAGTGCCTAGTATACCAGGAAATGGGTGGTTTTTTGAGTGCGCTACTGATAGCGCTGGGAGTTCACCAGCCACTTCTTCGTGCGAGCGTCCTGCGAGGCAAGATAAGCAAATGTTTGCGTGTATGTCGTATCAGCCGAATAGTCCGACTTGGTCACATAGGTAATCGTCAGAATCACTTCATACTGATCGCCTTTTTTGTCGGTATTTACACGTCGGAACGTAGTCGGATAATTATATTTTCGCGCGCTCGAGGTAACTTGATTAAAATCATACTCAGCGATGAAAGCCGATGTCATAACGGCCTTCATATCATCTGGCTTGCCGGCAATGTAGGCAAAGGCCCACACCGAAACTGCCTCTTCGGCATTTGCCTTATCCTGGCGCTCCTGATCTTCTTTCGACTTCTCAGCGTCCTGTTTCGCCTGCTCCTCGCTCTGGGTAGCCTCATAGGCCTTGATAACAGTCGCAAAACGTTCATCGAGAGTATAAAAACCATTCGGCAAATCATCTTTTAGAAACGTGAGTTTGCGGCGCATCTCCTCGATCGCCAGCTTCAAGGCTGTGCCACTAGAACCTAACTCATCAAGCGTGCCCGCATCAGCCGACTTCAGATCCGCGGCAATCTCCCGGGCCTGCTTGGTATATGAATATAGCTCATCGGTCCCCGCCTTGTAAGCCGATAGGGCGGCTCTGTCATTGAGTAGCGTTGGCTGCTTCGCCTGAGCGTCCCGACTCTCATCCAAGCGCTCCTGCATATCAATGAGCGACTTTTCGACTTGACCAAAATTCGTGTAGTTTGATTGCTCAGCATCAGTCACGACACGATCGGCATCAGCCGCCAGGCGTCGCCAGTCAGATTTCATAAACTCCTGGGTGGTAGTGCGATTCCGCCAGGCCATAAAACCAACCGAGACAGCGACAATGACCACTGCAAGTAGTGCCCCGATGAGCCAGGTCTTGGGCCGTTTATACCACGGTCGCAGGTCGGTTTTCTTCTGCCCGAGCAGTGGCTCCGTGTTGGATATTATCTCCTCTGGCATACCAGCAGGTTCAGGCGCCTGATCATCGAGACCAAGTTCATCTTCTAGGATAGGTTCGTGCTCGGATTCTGGCGCATCAGTTTTCATTCCTCTTATGGTACGCCAAAAAGCCTAGGTCTTACAACATCGAAAGAAAAGTCGGCTCGTCGACGACCGTGACACCGAGCGCTTCAGCCTTGGCGAGTTTTGAACCGGCCTCGGCCCCAGCCAAGAGATAGCTCGTGGCCTTGGAGACTGAGCTCGACACCTCGCCGCCGGCAGCGAGAATTTTTGCCTTCGCGTCTTCGCGAGTGAGCCCAGGCAAGGTACC
>CAYSMD010000017.1:0-4903 GCA_964432055.1 uncultured Candidatus Saccharibacteria bacterium | reverse complement strand
TCGATGTCAAAGCCCGACTTGCCAACAAAATGGATCAGCTGCTGCCAGCGCACCTGCCCAACACTTAAGTCGGCCAAACGGGCGACCGCCTCGCCTTCGGGACGAAGCACCGCCACTCCATCGACTTCGGTCGGCATCTGCCACTTCTGCTCTTTGCCAGTGCGGAACTCCGTGAGCGGCTTCACAACCTCGGGGATAATATCGCCAGCTTTCTGGATAACCACCGTGTCCCCAATCAGTAAATCCTTACGGTGCACCTCATCTTCATTATGAAGTGTCGCACGACTCACCGTTGAGCCAGCCACTTTTACAGGACGCAAAACGGCATACGGCGTAACTGCCCCAGTACGACCAATCGACACGCGAATATCCTCGAGAATTGTCGTCGCCTGCTCGGCCGGGAACTTGTAAGCTACCGCACCACGTGGTGTCTTACCGACAAAGCCAAGCTTGGCGTGGAGAGCAACTTCATTTACTGTGATCACTAGTCCATCAATCCCAAACGGAAGCTTCGCGCGCAGCTGCTCGGCTTCTTGAATGTAGGTCTCGATTTCGTTCAGCGCCGTGAGGGTTTTCTCATGTGGAGCCACCTGGAAGCCAAGTCGATGAGCCCAGTCGTGCTTCGTCGTGAGTGTATCCATGCCCGGATACTCACCCACAATGCCATAGCTCATAAACTCCAGCTTGCGCTCCCGCGTCACCGCCGGATCAAGCTGCCGGATAGATCCCGCACCAGCATTCCGCGGATTCGCAAACAGCGGCTGACCCAACTTTGCGCGTTCCGCATTCATGCGCTCAAACTCCTGTGTCGGCAAAACGATTTCACCACGAACTTCGAAGCGGCCCGTGTAGATTTCGTCCGGTAGCTCAGGGTCGCGGTAAAGCCGTAGTGGAACTGAGCGAACCGTGCGCACAGTGTGCGTCACATCTTCACCAATATAGCCATCACCACGGGTGACTGCCTGCATGAAAACTCCATCTTCGTAGATGAGACTCATCGCCAAGCCATCCATCTTGAGCTCGGCACAATACTCTGACACCTTCCCACCTACGAGCTTCTCGATGCGTGTTTCCCAAGCCGTGACCTCCTCGAGAGAAAATACATCCCGTAGAGATAGCATCGGATACTCGTGCTGCACTTTCTGGAAGGCATCACTGGCTTCACCCGAATAGCCACGAATGGTTGGCGAATCAGACGTTTGCAAATCCGGGTACTCAGCTTCGATGTCCTTGAGCTCATTATTGAGTGCGTCATACACGGCATCACTCACCTTGGGCTCATCTTTCACATGATAATAGTAGCCGTATTCATGCAGCTGCTCACGTAGCTGCTGAGCTCGCTCTCGTGCAGATTGTTTATTCATAGGCCTCTACCATGCGTTCATAGACCCGCGCCCAGAGCGTGAAGATAAACGGCGTCAAGATCAGCGAAACTAGCGCGTCGTACACAATCTGCCACTGCGGATTCTGCAGAGCTTCAGCAGCCGACTGCGAGATGAGCCCCATGAGTGCGAAGACTACGATAACCGCGACACACAAGATAGCCAGCACACGCAGCAGCGGCAGCCAATAGCGACGCGACAACCGATATGACACGCGGTATGCCTGCACGACGCTAATCTCCATGTCGTCCATCAGTGCAAAGAGCGCAAACGCTCCACCGACGGCCAGGGCAGTTGCGAATAATGTAAGTGGCACGCTAATGATCAGCGACCAGAGTGGCAACGTTCCTGTCACAGCCACACCCGCTGCAAGAAACAGCGCCAATGCCGGAAGCGTCAGTGCAGCCGCTAAGATCAACAGCCCAACGCCCGAAAGATAGCGACTGAGAATCGCATTATAAAAGCTCACGAGTCCGATATGCTTCGGCTTCCCGCTCACGGCCAAACGCGCTAGTGACATGCTCATGAGCGCCGTCAGCAGGCCGATAAGAATACTGTACTGCGCGCCAGTATAATCCTCTGACGCTGCCCGAGCCCACGCAATACCGAGAATTGGCAGGAATGTCCCCCACGCGTACCACAGCCAGTGCTGAGCGAAGTCTTTGATTGCCTGAGAGAAGAGCCCACGGAATGGCCCCTGCGGTCGTGTCCAGTTTGTATTCATGCGTGTGTCCCCATTTCTTCAAGTTTTTTGACGCGCTCCGCGACCGGTGGATGGGTCGAGAAAAGCTTGGCCGCAAATGACCGGGCATCCTTGGTCTCAACGTTCGCTCGCATCGGATTAATGATGTACATATTCGCAGTCGCTTTGTTCGCAGCCTCCAGAGGCTCCGTGTCAGCCGAGATTTTCTTCAGCGCCGAAGCTAGGCCGGCTGGGTAGCGCGTGAGTAGTGCACCCGAGGCATCTGCCAAAAATTCCCGCTTGCGGCTGACTGCCAGCTGGATGAGTACGCCAATAATCGGCGCGACAATCGCCAGTGCGATCGCGATCAAGAAGAAGATGGGATTGTTATTCCCTGGGCCGTCATCATCGCCACCAAAGAATATCCCCCAGCGCAGCAGCAGATCTGAGAGCAAAGCAATCACCGAAACGAGCACGGCGATCAAGCTCATGATGCGGATGTCGTAGTTGCCGATGTGTGAGAGCTCATGCGCGATCACCCCTTCGAGCTCAGTCTTATTGAGCTTTTCGAGCAGACCAGAGGTCACACACACCACCGAATGCTCTGGATCGCGACCCGTCGCAAACGCATTCGGTGCCGTATCTTGAATGATATAGACGCGTGGCATCGGCAAACCTGCCGTAATCGATAGATTTTCGACGGTCCGATAGAGCTGAGGGGCCGACTTCTTGTCGACCTGTTTCGCCTGCGACACAGCCAGCACCATCTTGTCTGAGTTATAGTAACTTATCCAGGTGTAGAGGATCGACGAAAAGGCCGCGATATAGAGAATGAGCGGATTGCCAAAGGCGCGCGCAAACACCCAGCCCAGGCCGACAGCAATCAAGAGGAATGCGCCGATAAGTAGAATTGAGTTGCGTTTATTCTTCGAAACTTCTGTATACATGATCCTTCTATTATAGCTGTTTCTTGATAAAACATGGAGGGTTTGCTATCCTGACCGGGACCTTATCCCAAAGAGCGAAAAGGATGCACCCATGAATGAGACAGTCGGCCCGGCCACGGCCGAGGCCGCCAAGACCGCCACAGACGAGCGCGTGCTCGGCACCTACGAAGGCGACGGCGCTTTCCACACGATCCGTTGGTACGCCCACCACTACGACTCGCACAACCTGAAGACCCCACCATCGAAGAGCTTCGTCTACTTCGCTACTTGGTTCGTCTTCACCCTCGGCTGGGTTACGAACATCATCATCGTGCTGACGCTCGCAGGCGTCGACTGGGTCCATGCTCCAGGCTTCATGTACCTCATGGTTATCCCGTTGGGCGCGATCCTGCTCGGCATCCTCTTCTTCCGTGATCGGCACTACTGGCACGCCCGCTTCCGCCTCGGCGCCTGCGAGGGATACGCCATGTACTGGCAGGAGAACGATGCCCTCCGCTTCCGTGCCGTGCAGCCGCGGGGCCGCCAGGAGTTTCTCGAGTTGATCACGCTGGCTTCTCGCCGTGACCAGGAGCTCACACGCGTGTACCTCGCTGAGACAGCCGCCAAGCAAGCCGAGGAGCTCTTCGAGAGCTACGGCTACGAACTCGAAGTAGGAGCACCGAACATCGCCCCTCTTCTCAGGCTGCGCCTGCAGCATAGTGGTGATGGTGTCGGTGGCTCGAACTAGCCACATTCCCTCTCGCATCTAGCGGGAGGTTTTTTATTGACTTATTATTATATTTGTTATTAAATATAACTACTGTACCTACTACCGAAAGGGGCTCTCATGCCCGCCTTCCCCGACATGCTGCCCACCGGCTACGTCGACGCCCAGCGCAAGCGCTTCATGGCCCGACTCAGCCCGTTCTTCTCCTCGGACCGGATGGAGTTCATCGAGCAGGCCTACTTCCTCTCGAAGAACGCCCACCGACCGCAGATGCGCGACGACGGCACCCGCTACTTCGAGCATCCGAAGACCGTGGCCTGGCTCCTCGCCATCCAGTTCCAGGTGCACGACTGGCGCACCATCGTCATCGCCCTCCTGCACGACATGCTCGAGGACAGCTTCATCATGACGCCGCGCTTCATCGGTCGGACCTTCGACAACAAGGTGAAGTTCGGTGTGAAGCTGCTGTCGAAGAACGACTTCGACAAGGCCGAGGTCGGCGATGTCGACGCGGCCTACTACGGCCGCTTCGTCACCGACGGCGACTGGCGGGTGCTCATGGTCAAGCTCGTGGACCGCATCCACAACATCATGACCATGGACGATATGGAGCCGGGTCGCGTCGCGCGCAAGCTGGACGAGACCCGCATGTACTTCCCGGCCCTGGAGCGTGCACTCATGCAGCGTGTCCCTGACGCCTACCGCGATCAGGCCACCGACGTCATCGCCACCCTCAACCTCAGCATCATCGAGCGCGAGCAGTGGCTGGCGGCCCAGGCCGGCTAACCCAAGCTGCCCCACGCAGCAAAGACCCGAACATAAGTTCGGGTCTTCTTCTTTTTACTCTTCAGTTTTTCGTGCGAGGACTACTTCTTCGCAGGCTTGTCTTCGAAGCTCACGTCCACCGGCTTTGCGACTGCGGCCTTCTCACCTTCAGCAACTTCAAAGAACTCGTATGGCGTAAAACCGAGATTCTTGGCAAACATGTTGGTAGGAAAGACTTTGAGCTTGATATTGTAGTCGCGCACATTTCCATTGTAGAAACGGCGACTGGCCTGGATCTTGTCTTCGGTGTCGACGAGTTCCTGTTGGAGCTGGGCAAAGTTTTGGTTGGCCTTAAGGTCTGGGTAGCTTTCGGCAACCGCAAAGAGGCTCTTGAGCGCACCTGTGAGCATATTATCAGCTT
>CAYSMD010000016.1:11103-17006 GCA_964432055.1 uncultured Candidatus Saccharibacteria bacterium | reverse complement strand
CCAAACGCTTTAACCCCAAGTACCTGCTCGCTGCTCTCATTCTCATCCTGATAGTTGCTGTATCATTCTACGCCGCGCCGTATGTGAAGGCCGCGGAAAGTGGGATTACCCAGATTGGGAAGATTGGCGGTATCGATAAGCAGACTTTTATCGACCCAGGCGGAGTTGCAGTTGATCTGAACGGTAATATATATGTTTCTCAAGGCCGGAGTAATCATATTCAAAAGTATAGCCCTGACGGTGATTTACTTTTTACAATCGGTAGTGATGAGTTGGGTTCATATGGCGGATCTGATAGTGGTGCTGGTAATGGCCAGTTTAATTATCCTAATGGCATCGCCCTCGACGCCAATGGCAATATATATGTCGCCGATCAGAACAATAGCCGCATTCAGAAATTTGATAGTAATGGCACGTTTCTACTAGCATGGGGTGAATTTGGTTCAGGTGATGGGCAGTTTTATACGCTACGAGGTGTAGCGGTCGACACTACTGGTAATGTATATGTTTCTGACGATCGGAGCCGCATCCAGAAGTTTGATAGTAATGGCACTTTTCTACTAGCATGGGGTGAATATGGTTCAGAAGAAGGACAATTGAACTATCCTAATGGCATCGCCCTCGACGCCAATGGCAATATATATGTCGCCGATGAGAACAATAACCGCATTCAGAAGTTTGATAGTACCGGCACGTTTCTACTAGCATGGGGTGAGCCTGGCTCAGGATCTGGGCAGTTTCAGGGTCCGGCTGGACTGGCGGTGGATACACAGGGCAATATCTATGTAGCTGATAGCTATAATAGCCGCATTCAGAAATTTGATAGTCTGGGAGGTTATGTGGCCCAGTGGGGAGGAGACGGCAGTGGTCCGTACGGAAGCGGTAGCGGCGAAGGGCAGTTTAGTTATCCTCTTGGTATCGCCATTGATACGAACAGCAACGTCTATGTCGCCGATCGAAATAACAATCGTGTGCAGAAGTTTAATTCCAATGGGGCGTTTATCTCAGTCGTGATAACTCCCCCCGATTTAGTAACTTCCTACGGTCTATTTGGGATTGATTCCGACCAAAATATTTACGTGCCATCGCTTGGCTTCAATTCTATAGAGGAGATGGCTATAAGAGTATATACGCCATCTGGCAATCTGTTAAAGAGCTGGCAACCTCCAGCAGGATTCATAGCTGTTTCTTCAAGGGTCCACGCAGATACGGTCTATGTATTGATGGTGCAAGAGAATGACGAGGTGTCTGGTGTAAAGATCGTCAAATATAGTCTAGCAGGCAACCTAATCGCAGAGTGGAGTGTACCGGGCCTCGGATATACCTTCGATATAGATAGCTCTGGAAATATTTACTATTTGGATGGGTTGGGTGCTTCTATTTATAAATATAATGCGAATGGACAGCTTCTTAGTCAGTTTGGTGAAGCTGGGGTGGGTGATGGACAGATAAATAGTCAAGACGGAAACACAGAAAGCAATCTATTTATCCGCCTGACTGTCGATGCTGCGGGCAATATTTTTGTTAGTGATTTTGTAGGAGATACAGATGACGAAGAGACTACATCTGGTCGCATTCAAAAGTTTAGCAATGATGGTACGTTTGTGGACTCCATGCAGTCAGAGCTCGGGTTCATATTTTTGGGACTTAGCGTAAGTCCCGAAGGTTATTTGTATACTGGGTACACAGATTTCGGTAGTGTCGGGGGGGTCCAAAAATTCACTACCGACCTTGAGTTTTTGTCTGAATATACACCAGAGACGCCAGTTTTTAGCTACTCTGGCCCATCAGTTGATTCTTATGGGCGTATCTATATAGCCAATTTCATGATGCGTTCCATCGACGTCCTCTGCGACCACGACGTCTCCACGAACAACTGCACGGGTCCGAGTGGTGATGGTAATTCCGGCCAAACCCTCACATACCCCGACTCAGAAAAAGGTACCACCGTCTCTCTCATCCTCCCTAGTGACGTCACGAATCCTACAGCCTCTGCCGTAGATCCAGACACGATTCCCAAAGACGGCGAGAACCAGTTCCCAGCTGGTCTCACGAGCTTCCAGTTCACGACTACCCCCGGAGCTACGAAGACCGTCACCCTCTACTACGATCTACCTGGTAACCCTAGTGACTACACCGCTCGTAAGTACAAGACAAACTCTCAAACCTTCATTGATGTCCCTGGCGCTACCATCACAAGAGAAGACTACAATGGTAAGTCCATGCTCAAGCTCACATACGCCATCACTGATGGTGGCATTCTCGACCAAGATGGAGTGGCTAACGGCACCATCATAGACCCAGTTGGACTCGCGACCACGAGCCTCGCAGATACCGGAGACAATCTCTACATGTACCTCGCCAGCATCATGGCGCTACTAGGTGCCGGGGTATGGGTGAGCAGACTCTCTCGACGTAACTCCTGACACGAGCCAAGTAGTCTATACTTAGAGATATGAAAAAGCGTGGACGTAGCAAGGCCTTACGTAGTAATGAGACTCAGTCGATCGGGCGAAAAAAACTCGACATAATTATTCCGTGTCATAACGAAGCTGCCACACTCAGTGCAAACATACAAAAAATACTCCAGTACGTAGATACGGCATATAAAGATGAGTATGTTCTCACGATTGTTGATAGTGGTAGTACTGACGATACGCTGCAGGTAGCTCAGCAGCTGGCTCGCGAAAGTAAGCAGATTCGTGTCGTACGCGCAAAACAATCGGGTCGAGGGCTAGCCCTACGTTTAGCAATTACGAGTAGTCGCGCTGATGTCGTAGCCTATATGGACGAGGATCTCTCAACTGAAATTTCTGATCTTCAAGCGCTGCTTGCACCACTGACAGCGTCCTCTAAGCTGATTGCGATAGGTGGGCGATTTCATAAGCAGTCTCAGGTGAAGCGGTCTTGGATACGCCGAATAACATCCGTAGGCTACTCATACTTAAGTCGGCTTTTTTTGCGCATTGGGGTGAAGGATTTCCAATGTGGTTTTAAAGCAATGCCGACTACCCTCGCCAAAGAATTATTACCGGAAGTTCAGAGTGATCGATGGTTTTTTGACACCGAGCTGTTATTTGTTGCAAAGCGGCGGGGAGTAAAGCTGCAAGAAATCCCGGTAACTTGGCAGGAGAGCGGTGATAGTCGAGTTGTAGTACCGGCGACAATTATGGAATTCCTGGCTGGCCTGAATCGTTTGAGTCGACAAAGATCCAAAATCTTGAATGTCGAGAATGCGATTATCCTGACTTTAGTTGCCATGATGGCAGCCTTGCTCATACCTACCCTAAGTAGTAATGGCTGGGCAAATACCTATTATAGTGCGGCTGCGCAATCGGCCACGCAGAGTTGGAAGGCATTTTTGTATGGCGGCTTTGACGCGGCCGGGTTTATTACTGTTGATAAGCCTCCGCTCGCAATTTGGATTTCGGCTCTGTCGGCACGGGTGTTTGGCTTTACGCCATTCGCTGTTTTATTACCACATGCTCTCTTGGGCCTGGCTTCGTTAGTGATTCTCTATAAAATGGTGCGACGATATTTCGGCACTATTTCGGCCATTGTGGCCAGTCTGTTCTTTTTACTCACACCAATCGTCGTCGTAGCGTTTCGTTACAATAATCCAGATGCCCTGCTGACGCTTCTCCTGCTTGCTTCACTGGCCGCATTTTTGCGCTCCCTCGAGAAATATTCACCCTTTTGGCTGGCTTTTACGGGTGTGATGATCGGGCTTGGCTTTATGACGAAAATGCTCCAGGCATTGGTGGTGTTACCGATATTCGTTGCAATATACTTTGCGTTTGCTCGAAGGTCACGACTGCAGCGTCTCGGCGATATCGCCATTGCGGCCGGAGCGTTTCTCGTTAGTGCACTGTGGTGGCCGATTCTTGTCTCATTGACGCCAGCAGCGAGCCGGCCGTTTATCGGTGGTACGGCCAATAATTCAATCTGGGAGCTGATCCTTGGTTATAACGGCCTCAATCGTTTGACGGGCCAAAACTGGTATCAGCCAACTGGCCAAACCTTAGGAGCGGGCTTTGGTGGCAAAGTAGGGGTTCTAAGGTTCTTCAATGAGTCATTTGGCTCGGTAGTTGCTTGGGGTATTCCGATTGCGTTGTTGGCGAGCTATATCTCGCTTCGGTATGTCTCGCGCAAGACCGACAGGCTCAAGTGGCTAGCTGTACTGACGTGGGTAGGCTTTCTGCTGATGAATGTGATTGTCATTAGTTTCACACGCGGCACGATTCATCCACATTATGCAGTCGTGATTGCTCCCGCTGTCGCAGCCCTCGTTGGCTTCGTTGTGTGGGCGGCAAGGTGGCTGCTGGAGAGAAAATCAACTGATTCGCCAATCTATATGGGCTTGATTGTCGTGCTGTGTTTTGGCGCGGCCTTGATGCCGCTGCAGTTTTGGAAAGGGCGAGCTTGGCCACTCTGGATCGCTGCAATGGTGGTTGGTTTGGCGGTAGTGGCTTTTCTGCTGTATGCCTGGGCCCAGACCAAAGGGAAGCACAAGTTACAGTACGCGGCTTTCGTGCTTGCCTTGATTGCGCTCTTTGCCGCACCGACAGCATCATCGATAGCAACTGCGCGTGACACTCAGCGTGGCTTTATTGTTTCGGCCACACCGCTACCAACTGACATTATTCGCTTGTATAAGCCGGAGACAGGGATTCCCCCAGCACTTGAGCGGTATTTGCTCGATAATCGCGGTCAGTCAACTTGGATTGCTTCGTCGATAACCAGTTATGATGCCGCAGCCGTACAGCTCACTACCGGAAAAAGTGCCATGGCGATTGGTGGCTTTAGTGGAGTTGATAACCCGCTCAGCGTGAACGATTATAAGGCATTAGTTGAGGCTGGCAAATTGCGCTTTTTTATCGTGAATCGATTGCAGTCTTCGGAAGTAACTCGCTGCGGAGTGCGTGATAATACCCCAGAGTCTAAAGAACGTATTGAAGTGGCTAAGAAAAATAACTGCCAACCTGATCCTACGAAGCTTGATGAGCGTTCCACCCATCAAATCTCGCTGTGGGCTCAGCAACACCAAGAGATCAAGCAAAAGGAATTTGGTGCCTGGGAAGTGTTTGACCTCACGAAGCTCAAAGAAGCACAACCAGATTGACTAGGTGTAGCTAACCATCTAAGATCGAATTAAGCATTATCAAGCGAAAAGCTAATTGTTAGAGGGTGTATGTACTTGGTGGGTACAACAACGAAGAGGTCGGTGACTACATTAAGATGGCTACTTGTCACCTTGGTTGTTGGTTTGCTTGGAGTCACTTATTTTTATGCAGCGCCGTATGTGAAGGCTGCGGGAAGTGGGATTACTCAGATCGGCTGTATTAACTGTCCTGAAGGAACACTATTCAATGGTCCGTCAGATATCGCTAGAGATAGTAATAATAATATCTATGTTACAGATTCAAGTAACCAACGTGTTCAAAAATTCGACAATAATGGCACATACATCTCTCAATGGGGTACCCAGGGTTCTGGCGATGGCCAATTTAGCTATCCAAATGGGATTGCAATAGACTCGTCAAATAATGTCTATGTTGTAGATGAAAGCAACCACCGCATTCAAATATTCGATAACAACGGTATTTTTATTGCCAAATGGGGTTCTGAAGGTAACGGCGATGGCCAATTTAGTTCTCCTAGGGGAATTGCTATTGATACTTCAAATAACGTTTATGTTGTAGATTCTGGCAACAGTCGTGTCCAGAAATTCGACAATAATGGCACATACATCTCTCAATGGGGTACCCAGGGTTCTGGCGATGGCCAGTTTTATTGGCCTACGGGCATAATAGTTGACAGTAATAATCAAATATTTATTGCAGATGGAAACCAACGTGTCCAGAAATTCGACAATAATGGCACATACATCTCTCAATGGGGTA
>CAYSMD010000016.1:0-11003 GCA_964432055.1 uncultured Candidatus Saccharibacteria bacterium | reverse complement strand
AACCAACGTGTCCAGAAATTCGACAATAATGGCACATACATCTCTCAATGGGGTAGCCTAGGTTATGAAGATGGCCAGTTTAATTATCCAAATGGAATAACTATAGATAGTAATAGTAATATTTTTGTAGTAGATAGCGGTCAAGGTAGAGTTAAAAAATTTAACCAAAATTTTGATTCTGTTTTAGGTTTTGGTTCTAGCGTTTATGTGAACGAGGGAGCGTTAGATGGTCAATTTGGTGGTTCATACGGCGGGGCTATTACTGATAATAAAGAGTTTGTTATAACCGATTATAGTAATTCGCGAGTTCAAAAATTTGATACAGATGGCACTTATATTAGTCAGTTTGAGGTCAATCAACCCGCTCAAGTTGCCGTAGATTCTAATGATGACATCTTAGTTGTTGGTAGAGAATTAAACAATGTTCAAAGATATGATAATGATGGTATTTTTGTTTCACAATTTGGTTCAACTTCGTGCAGTAACAATGGGTCAATTGTAGATGGTGGCTTATGTTACCCGCAAGATTTAGCTTTTGATTATAGTGATAATATTTTTATTACAGATTCCCAGAATGGTCGAATTCAAAAATTTAGCCCTTCTGGCACCTACATGTCACAGTTTGGAAGTTATGGCTCAGGCAATGGGCAATTTATCTATCCAGACGGTATCGCTATAGACGCTGATAGTAACGTATATGTTGCTGATACTGGCAACCATCGTATTCAAAAATTCGACAGTAATGGAAATTTCATTACCAAATGGGGACAGCAGGGTAATGGTGATACGGATTTATCAAGCCCCAGCGACGTTACGGTGGATAATAATGGTAATGTTTACGTTGCAAATTCAGACGGTGGAAGCATCAAGAAATTTAGTCAAAATGGGGTGTACCTATCTACTTACAAAGGGTTAGGTTTAAATGAACAACCAATGATCTACCCGGAGTGGGTGCAAGCATCTGGCGATGGACTGTTAATTGCTGGAAGCGCTTATAATTCTGTTGTCATCCTTTGCGACAACGATGTTTCCACCAACAACTGCACGGGTTCAAGTGGAAGCCCTGGCCAAACCCTGACATACCCTGACTCAGAAAAAGGCTCTACTGTCTCTCTCACCCTTCCCGACGATGTCACCAACCCCTCAGTCACCGCCGTAGATCCAGATAGTATTCCGAAAGACGGGGAGAACCAGTTTCCAGCTGGTCTCACATCCTTCCAATTTACGACTACCCCGGGTGCTACGAAGACTGTCACGCTCTACTACGACCTCCCAGGCAACCCCAATGACTACACAGCTCGTAAGTACAAGACAAACTCGCAAACCTTCATTGATGTTCCTGGAGCTACCATCACAAGAGAAGACTACAATGGCAAGAGTATGCTCAAACTCACATACTCCATCACTGATGGTGGCATCCTCGACCAAGACGGACTCGCGAATGGAACTGTGATTGACCCCGTGGGGCTGGCGACGACGAGCCTCGCGGATACAGGGGAGAATCTTGCTCTCTTCCTTCTCGGTGCCAGTACTCTCGTGGTCGGAGGAGTCTGGCTCAGTCGAAAGGCATTCAAGAGATGAAGCTCAGCCTGCGTCTACTCACACTCCTTACTATTCTCGCAGTCGGCTTTATTATCGTCTCTCCAAGGGCTAACGCCGCCGCCACTCTAAATTTCACTGAACTTGCCACGCACCCCCAGGCCGCCGCACAAAGTACTGATACTGGAAAGACCATAAATAAATTACAGATATACAACGGCAAATTGTACGCGGCATACGGTGATTATGCTGCTAATACTGGCCCGATTGGTATAAACCCATTTAATCTCACTTCTAATACTTTTGAAGGCGAGGTGTTATCTGTACCAACTGAGTCTCTTGGTAACTGGAAGATCATAAATGGCAAGCTCTACACCACAACAATTGACCCGACGTGTTCGGGCTCTTGTGCTGGAGGTTTTGCGGTTGGTGACAGTAATGGAAATTGGCAGATGAAGACACCAGTTAATGCCGAGCATATCTTTGATATAGAAACATTAACTGGTACTGACATTTGGCTCTTTGGGTCATCAGGTGGTGCTACCTCAACAGCTTGGCGTAGTACCGATGGTGGCGATAGCTTTAGTGTAGTACAGACATTTGAGAACGAACCGGGTGGCGATAATTCTGAGCGCTACTATTGGGGTGTTGCTATGGGCGGCAAAATGTACATGCAATCCAGTTATCCAGGCTATCAGAACCCGACTCAAATCTTTGATGGGGCAAATTGGACTCAAGGTACAACGGATGAGCTATGTAGATGGGGGTCGTTTGGTCGCGGTCCAAATCCAGTAAGCTTTGATGGTAAAGTGGTATGTTCTCTGGGTGATTTAACAACTTTTGATGGAGTAAACAGAGATTCAGTTGACCAGTATAGTAGTACTCGACCTGAATGCAATTCAGAAGAAGGTGGCATCAGTGTATCGGGCGAATATTTCTTCGAGCTTTGTCGATATTGGAATGGAAGTGGCTATGACCCCGCTAAGTTAATTAGAAGCCTTGATTTAGAATCATGGAGGACATATGAAGGGGTGCCAGCATCAGCGACGTCATTTGCGATAGACCAGACTACAAATAAGATTTACATCGGCACTTCCGACTCCAAGATATACGTAGCAGACATGCCTGAACCTGATGTCGTACCACCGTCTGTTAGTATCGCCTCGCCAGCAGACAATCAGGTCATTAACGCTTCCGTAGTCTCGCTCTCAGCTTCTGCGTCGGACAGCAACAGTGGCCTTGCTCGAGTTGAATTTTACAGCGGAAACGATTTAATTTCATCGGATCGACAGAGTCCATACACGGCAACATGGAAAAACCAATACACTGACGGTACTTGGCAATATCCTTCAGGCCAGTATGAATTTAAAGCCATCGCTTATGATCTGGATGGCAACAGTCAGCAGAGTAGTGTAGTGGCAGTGACGATTAATCCGCCCACTGATATATCAATTGAGGAATATGCAACTGGTGTGCTTAACTCAAGCATCGCAATAGATGATGAAGATAATGTCTGGTTTTCGGATATTGATTTTCAAACAGGGCAGCCTACTACAATCAGTAAGCTTAATACTCAAAACGGACAGATTGATTCTTTTCCTATACCCGATGGTGAAAACTTTGGTGTTAGTCCATTAAGTCGCATGATTTTTAGTGCCGGTAAATTATGGATAGTTGACTGCGAAGAAGATAAAGTCAAATCTTATGATACTCAATCACAAGTGATCCAGTCTTACGATATCCCAGAATGCTCAGATGGAGTCTCAAGTATAGCCGCAAATAATCAGGGGGATGTCTATACGGCTAGTCCCGGGGACAGCATTTTAAATAAAATAAGTCCTAATGGAACTGTTTCGCAAATACAACTAGCAGATGGCTACAATCTAGCTAACTTCACTATTAATGCTGATGACCAGATAATTATTAACTTTATTGATGATGGAGAATTATACCTAGGAGTAGCAGAATTACTATCAAATGGCAGCCTCGATATTCTGTATCAACAACAAATAGATGAACAAGACCCGGCCAGTCTTCTTTACAGCTACGAAACGGCAGTAACACCTTCTGGTGATATTTGGATTGGGACTTACCCAGCTTTTGACCAAGCAAGCTTGTACCCATTACTCACCAAGATTTCTTCAAGCGGTCAAAAAAGCCAGATAGTTAATACTTCAGGATCGACAGCTAATAAACTACTACCTGGAGCAGATAATTGTCTATGGTTTGTGCAAGGCAATGGGCTCATTGGAAGAGTTGATAGTGGGTCAGCCGATGCCGTTCTATATGGTGGATTAATAACACCGTTCCCTGACGGCTTTTTTGGTAGTGCCGAGGATACAGCGTTGTATAATGAGTATTATTTAGGACTTTATTCTGGATCAAATGCGGTTGATAGCCAAGGAAATTTGTGGGTTTCTGACGGTCTTGTCTCCAGAATTTTGAAAATTACAGCACTCTCGACTAATCCTGAGCAAACCGATTCTGACGCTGACTCCATCCCCGACGCCACAGAAAACGCTGCTCCTAACAGCGGCGATGGTAATGGTGACGGCACTCCAGACCGTGAACAAGCCAATGTCACGTCTCTCCCAAATGCTGATGGTGTCTATGTTACTCTTGTAGTTTCTGAAGGCACCACTATTGACTCCACCAGCATCGAGCAAGTCAGTCAGCTCGCCACCCAAGACAGCGGGAAAGACTATCCCTTAGGTCTGGTGTCATTTACAGCCACTACTACAACTGGGGCGACTATCCCCGTTGAGCTCTACTTCGCCACCCCCACCAAGGCGAACGCTTTCACTGCCCGCAAGTACAACACAGCCAACCAAACTTACGGAGATATCCCCGGAGCCACGCTGACTGACGTGACTATTGGTGGCCAACACAGCGTAAAATTAACCTACAACATCACTGATGGTGGCATCTTAGACCAAGACGGAGTGGCCAACGGCACCATTTTGGATCCCGTAGGACTCGCGACCACGAGCCTGGCAGATACAGGGGAGAATACCTGGGCGTATGTGTTGGGAGTTATGACACTACTGGGAGCTGGAGTGTTACTGCATACCACAATCCAGCGCCGGCGCATTTAGTATAATAGGGGGTATATGGAAAAACCACGGAAATTTCTTGATATTCGCAAGCCATCGGTAAAGCAAGCAAGCGCACCTCCACCGATGGGTCCGACACATACGCCAAAACGACGTTGGTCGCGGCGTCGTAAACCACGACCTGGCGTTGCGGACCATAAGGGGGTGGCTCGGCGGAAACCACCGAAATGGGTTCGTGTACTCACGCTCCTCATTTCGCTCGCCCTTATTGTTGGCGGTATTTATCTAGGCTATATCCTTATAGCTCCGAAGACTGGTATTCTGCCCGTTAAGACGGAGATTGACTTGAATACAGCAGATGATGCACAGGACTCTCGAAACCGAATCCAGATTGAAAAAATTAATCTTGAGGTACCATTCTTTACCGGTGGAGTGGGTGAACTGGAAAAGGGTGCGTGGCATCGGTTCCCGGAGCGAGGGAATCCGGAAAAGGGAGGGAATTTTATCCTTTCGGCCCACCGTTTTCGGATTGCTAACAACCCGGCTCTTACGAAAGTACGATCACCTTTCTACAATTTAGATAAGCTCCAGGTTGGCGATACAATGCGGGTTTTTTACGATGGTCAGTGGTATGACTACACCGTCACCAAGACGTATAGCGTAAAGCCGAATGAAATTCAGATCGAGGCTCCGAGCAAGGAAGCAAAGCTGACACTCTACAGTTGTTCACTTGGTGGTTCGAGCGATGGACGCATCGTCATTGAAGCGGTGACAAAAACGCAGCCGCCAGCCAGCGAGAGCCCTACTGCTACGCCAAGTCCGACGCCCAAGCCATCGACGACACAGTCACCAAAAGTAACGCCAAAATCTTCTACTCAAAAGAAAACCGCACCAAAAGCAATGCCAGGTTTTGTTTTTCCAACACCTCCACAAAGACCCTAGCTGACTTGTTGAAAGAATGCTTCAATCTCAAGTTCCCGCTATTCTGCTTATGATAGCGAAGTGTGTATGTATTCGTTGAATATCATATATACTATTCACATGAAAGATCGGATGCTCGTCACCGATGTTCCGGATAGGTAAGTATTAATCGCGATAGGAGAATACGCAATATGCAATGTCCGATTGACCAGACAATCTTAGAAATGAGTAATCGTAATAATATCGAAATCGATTATTGCCCGACTTGCCGAGGTGTGTGGCTAGATAGAGGTGAGTTAGACAAAATTATTGACCGCTCCGAACAGCAGCAAAGCGCACCCGCGAGTCCGAGCCCAGCTCGCGACGAAGACTCAGGTCACCGTGATCCACACGAGCAGAAAAAAACCGACTCTTATCACGGGTCGCATAAGAAAAAGCGTGAATCTTTTATCGGCGATTTGTTCGATTTCTAGACACATCCAGGCAGAATAGGTGTGTCTAGACTGAGCGCGAGACGGGCTGGCTGTTACGCGCTCAGTTGATCTTCGACGTTCTGTTGATTAATTCCATTTACTACACGTTTGTAGCCCAAGCCCCCAAGGATTTGGCAGGCCATGCCGGCCCGACCGCCAGAGCGACAGTACAGCACGAGTGTGTCGTTGCTCGTAATGCCATCTATATGTTTGGGCAGCTGCTCAATTTGGCCTACCGGAATATTGAGCGCTCCTTCAACGTGCGCATCTTGATACTCATGTGGTTCGCGTACATCAATAACGTATGTTTTACCCATGATTACGCCTCTGCCATGGCAAGACTATGCTGAATGGCAGTTGGATCGAATCCTAAAACACCGTTTCTGTACGTATTGTTCTCTATGTATGTAAAGGGGACGCCCATTTGTCCTGAGCGAGCTATCATTTCGCGGGCTTTCTCTGGATTTTGATCAATTTTGTATTCTTCATAGGTAATATGTTGTTCATCCATCCAGCGTGTGAGCATGGTGCAGAATGGGCAGGTTTGAGTACTGTAGACTGTAACTTTCATGATAATTCCTTTCTTATTGTGTGAACTCAAGCCCGGCAGCTTTTGCATCTTCTAGGCCACCTAGATCTATCACATTTGTGAAGCCGGCCTGTTTGAGTAGGGTGGTTGCTTGAGCTGATCGGCTACCGCTACGACAGTAGAGGTAGATTGCATCTTCTTTTGGTTTGCTCGGCATGTTGCCTTTTTCAATGTCCCCCAGCGGTAGATTATCAGCAGTTTTGGCATGAGAGGCGGCATATTCCTCAGGGGTGCGGACATCGAGGACATAGGCATTTGCCGGGACAGTCGATGTGGTGGTATTGCTTTGTGTTTGAGCTGGGGTGGCTACATTGCTTGAGGGTTCTTGCGTATTCACCAGCAGCATTCCAACGATAATGAGAGCGATAATTACGCCACCCGTAGCGATTGGTATGATAATTTTTTTCATGTAGTTCCCTCCTTATTACATATACTGCAGCTCCCTTGAATAAGTAGCCGGCCGCTGATTCGGCACCCGCCGAGTTTGGTTTCTAGGCTTTCTCTAAGTGTGCGATCGATGGTGATGTCGCGTAGGCCAGCACAATGCGAGCAGGTAAAGTGATCGTGAGGCTCTATATTGGCGTCGTACCGAAGTGACCCATCCGGAGTATTCGGTGCAATACCTAGCTCGCCACGCTCGGCCAGGCGAGTGGTAATGCGATGTACCGTAGTGGCGCTGAGCTCGGGAAACGTTTTACGTAGTGAAGCTAAGATTTCGGAATTTGTGGCATGGCCTTGGGCTTGCACATATTCGACGACAGCTGTTGTGTAGTGAGTTTTGCGCGACGTAGCTTGCATGGATACTATTGTAAACGATTTACAATAAGGTCGTCAAGAACAATTATGAGTGTTCGTTAGTGCAAGAATGCTTTCTAGGTACCTTGTAGAATAGGCACCGGTCACGCACAATACTAAGTATGGAACGTTACCCATACCCAGCTGAACCGGAAGAATATAGTAGGCCAAGTGAGGCTGCTGAGGCCTTACGAGAAATGAAGCAAAATACCCCAGAGCTGAAGGTCTTGAAGTCTGATAATTTTGATTTGTCGGAGGCTCTCGAAGCCGCAGGCGGGCCAGTGGTGGAGCTTGCCGGGCCGACAACTGACGGTTTTTTGCCGCTAGAAAATCGTGAACTACCGGAAAAACCAATAATGACGAACATTACGCCGGATGCGGCTCAGGGGGGTGGTGATTGGAGCCCAATACGACTTGCTAAGCAACACATTGATGCCCAGGTCGACGTGCGGCACGTCCCTTTTCGGCAGGAATCTGTGGGGGTGTTTCTGATGTCGGCCCTCACGATCGTTGATGAGTCGAGGCACACTGATACCGTCTATTTTCGGGAAGCTTTGGCGGAGTATCAGGATTATGATCCTACGAAAAAGATTGATCGAAAGAACCAACGGATCCAAGCAATGGAAGAGATGGTTCAGGCTCTGCGACCAGATGGATTAGTGATCTTGCAGTATGCTGTCGGGCAAGATCTGATGGTGGCTAGGGCTCTAGGGCTTGAAGTGTGTGAGGCGGCTAGGGCCACTGATGAAAGTGCCGATAAGTGGAAGACTACACCGGAAGGTCCAGTGTATGAATATGCAGTCTTGAAAAAACCAGCAGGCGGGGGCACAGCTGAATCCTAGATCGTTGGCGAAGCATTTTTTGAGCTGTAAAGCATGATACATAAGAAGAAATCAACTATAATAGCCTTATGAAAGATCGGACACTCTACATTGTGATAGGGGTCGGTGTCGCCATTGTGATTGGCGCGCTGATAATTATCGGATTTTCGGGAGAGACAAAGCCCACGGCATCGACGAGCCCGTCTTCAGAAATAACTACCACATCACCATCGCCGAAGGAGGCTAAATTGGAAGGAAAACCACTCGAAAACTTTACGCCGGTTGCAAAAGTTGATAGTCTGCAGAAAATTGATCTCGTTGTAGGTACTGGAGAAGAGGCACAGGCGAGCGATACGGTTACGGCACATTACACTGGTGCTGTGGCGGCTACTGGCATTGTATTCCAGAGCTCGCTCGATGGCGGCCAGCCGATTCCTTTTGGGTTAGATCAGGTTATTGCCGGCTGGACACAGGGCGTACCCGGTATGAAAGTCGGTGGTAAGCGTCGTCTGCTGATCCCGGCAGCTTTGGCATATGGTGCAAACCCGCCACAGGGTTCGGGGATCCCGGCTAATGCTGACCTCGTTTTCGATATCGAGCTTGTCAAGATCGGTAGCTAGTGCTGCTACAGTGGTGGCGCGTAGATTTGTTATGATGTTCGTATGAAGAAGCGAGGGGGAATTCCAAAGATCGATGCCGAGTCTGTTCGGGCTACTACGGAGCTCGCGCGGCTTGTCATGGATTTTGGCGAAATAGATCGAGGTACTTACAAAGCTGACGCGCAAACCCCTGAGTCTGATACCGACCATACGGTTATGCTCGCGCTCATCGCAACGGCATTTGCTGCCCGGTTTGTCCCGCACTTAGATCTAGGCAAGGTTACGCACTACGCACTCATTCATGACTTGGTGGAAGTCTATGCTGGTGATACTTCAACTCTCAAGATTAGCGATGAGGATCGAGCTGCGAAAGAAGCGCGTGAGCGGGTGGCATTAGAGCGCATCGAAGCTGAGTTTCAGGAAACTTTCCCTTGGGTGCCAGAAACGATCCAAGAGTATGAGTCCCTAGAGTCACCCGAGGCAAGATACGTAAAAACGCTCGATAAGCTCATGCCGAAAATGACGCATGTACTCAATGACAGTAAGCTCTTGCACGATCATGGCTTTGACCACGATTCGCTCAAAGAGCATTTCGGCATGCAAAAGACGACTATGGAGTCGACATATGGTCACGATCAGCCCGAGGTGATAGAGCTGCACGTAGCGCTGTCGGAGTTGATCACTGAAAGCTACTAGTAAAGATTTGCTATGATACATACATGAAGCACATCGCAGTTCACGAAGCGTATCAGGCCGACTATATCTACGAGCTATCCGAGCCTATTGGTAAGAATTTTGATTCAGCGTTTCAGCCCGAGCTCACTCCAGAGCAAATGCTGAAGCTCGGGATTTTTGGCGGTGATTATTTTACCGAAGTGCCTAAGGAATTCCCGAAGGAGTGGTTCTCGGGTGTGAAATTTTCTTCTGACGGTGCAGACAAGACACTGAACTATTTTCAGGTTAATGCGAGCCAGTCACTACGCGTGTGGGAAGAGAAGGGTTGGATTCACCCGGAAGATCCAAAGGGCTGGTTCCTGTGGTATTGCCGATACTATATGGGCCGTCGTAACCCCGAGGAAGATGCCAGACAGATCCGTCGCTGGAAAAATATGCGTCGACATATTACGCAGCTGCAGAAGAGTTGCTTACCGGGGGATGAAAATTGCAGGCCCCGTCAGCGCCAGGCGCTTCTGCACTGAGCGTATGACTCCCGCAAGTTGTAGTTAGTGTGAGCCTGAACTAACGCTTATTCAGTAGGTGGATTTTGTACGATTACAGTTGGTGCTGTGGACTTGTCTTTGAGGGCGAGGACCACGAAAAAGCTAATCCACCAAAATGGAATACTTATCAGAAACCAGAGGATGAAGCTGTGACCTTTGCGGCTGGCGATGCGGGCTGGCCAGAAAGCAATCGCGATCCAAATAATAAGTACGATGATGGACCAAACGGTATTAATTGTGTAGCCAAGTAGGGTAGTTGCTAGCATAGAGCCTCCTAATTATTGTGTTACTGGGTCTGGGCATATTGTGAGCCGGTGCGCCAGCTGAGTCAATATGGCAGAAAGCATCAGGTATTTATCACCGAACTCGACCGCTCACGGCTTCGAGGAGCTTGGTGATTACTCTTCGGCCGATCGGTGAATGACGGCGGTCTCGGATTCCTTCTGGCGGTACAATAACGCGCAGCGCCTTGTGCCGTATCGTGACCTTCACCGGGGCGGCATAGGCTTCGCGTTCGCCATCTACGCCTACAATGAGTTTGGATTGTTTGCTATTAACTGTGAAAGAAGTAGTCGTCCATTGCTGGAAGTTATCGGGAGTCTTGTCTGAGAAGAACTTTGTCAGTGTTAGGGTGGTCATGAGTTGGCGAATGGTTTGGTCATTAAGCTCAGTAATCGCAGTTACTTGTAGGACACCTGCGTCGAGTTTGTCGCGGTGACCGAGCTCGAAGAGCTTGAGCGTTTGGTACTCATTTACGCCGACGAGTAGCTGGGTAGCTGTTGCGTGACGTTTTCCTTGGCCATCTTTGTAGTTGAGCGAGTATCGCGGGCGCGAGCCGTCGAGAAGTTCCTTCAGTACCGTGCGACTAGTTGCGACTTTGTGCTCGCGATAGTTTGGCTCGTCGACGATGTCGGCGTAGAGTCCGAACGATGCGTTATTCAGAAAGATACGTCCATTGATATCGCCCACATCAATTCGCCGCTCCACGCCATG
>CAYSMD010000015.1:13986-17700 GCA_964432055.1 uncultured Candidatus Saccharibacteria bacterium | reverse complement strand
AAATCTTTTCATACCCCTTATGATAGCAAACAAAAAGCCTGAAGACGTAGTATTCTTCAGGCACTTTGATTGGTAGCGGGGGTAGGATTCGAACCTACGACCTTCGGGTTATGAGCCCGACGAGCTGCCAGCTGCTCCACCCCGCGACGCAGTAAGTATTCTACTTTCTTATCTGTTGTTTGTCAAGAACAGCTATTGGGCACCGAAGAGAAAATCTCCCCATTCCTCGACGTGAGATTTCGTCGGAAGAGTCGTGTCGTTCGTAGCTTCCGGCTTCACGCTCTGCTCGGCATCTCCCCGGCCAACAATCACCACACTCTCACCAGGAGCTTGCAGGCCAAGCTTTTCACGAGCAAACCGTTCCTTGTACGCATCAGTCTGGTAGTAAGCTATCTGGGCCTTCAGGGTGTCAACATCATTTTCGAGAACAATAAGATCTTCTTCGACCTTATCGGCTTTCTCGCGCAAAGTGGTGTTTTTGGCACTTAAATTAATGAGTGCCGCCATGACATACATAGTAGCAATCAGCCCAATCCAAAATGCGAGATGGGTATAATCGAAAATCTTTTGCTTAAGGGTTGGTCGCACGGCACTATTGTATCATGCAAGCGTATGTGGTTTGGCTGGCTTTACCAGCTACCGCCGCCGCCCCCACCAACGCCGCCGCCGGAGAAGCCGCCGCCGGAACCGCCGGAAGAAGGTGGAGTCACATGTGTGCTGAGGCTGGTAGCAAACGAGTTCGATAGTACGTTCGCAAATATGATTGAGTGGCCAATATCGCGAGAACCATAGTACCACCCTTGTGTTGCTGGGCTCACATCTATGCCGTCGAATTGCTTCGCCCACTCTTTCTCAACACCGAGTGCGATAGCGTATGGCAAGAGCTTGGTGAATCGTTCGGGAGTTTTTTCTGGTGCTTCGGCAAACTTCATGCGGTCTTTCTCGGCAACGTTCAGATACAGTTTGAGGCCTTCAACTTTCGCCCAAACTTTATAGCCCTCTTGCGTAAGATTATCTGGAGAGAGCATCCGCTGCTTCTGCGCAAAGAGCCCGGCGGCCTTGAGGCGCGCCTCTAGATCCTTCTTCACGCTCTCCACTACTATCGCCATGCTCGTCGGCTGGAGGTCATCGATGTAGACACTCGTTTTATCCGCGCCAAACATACCGTGATAGAGTATCGTCTCGTACGAAGCCATCCCTGATGTTTTATCAGTTTTCTTGAGTAGAAAGCGTTCTTTTGAGCCAAGAAAGCGCTTCTGCGTTTCGTAATGAATCGTGAGATAGCCACGACGTGCGAGATCAATCACCGTCGCTGTGATTTCACGAGCATCAGCCTGCTCATCGGCAATAAGCCCAATATCGCCAGGCGTCATACCCTTAGGGGCGTCATATTCAGGGATGATCGTTTGAGCTTTTTGGCGTCCAGTTTTTGCAATCTTGCGCTGAATGAGAATGATGCCGTATACAACGCTATAGATCAAGCCACCGGCGATAGCTATGAGCATAAACCAGTCAAACAGACCTGGCTTACTAGAATTGTCAGATGGAGGTGCCTTGGTGGTTGGCTGTACGTAGGCATTAGCTGCAAAACTATTTTTTGGAACGAGAATATCAACCGTTAGACCCTGACTAGCGGCTACTTCACCATTGGCCGTGATCCGAATACTGTCATCAGCCAGCCGCTCTGTTCGACAATCACTCGAGCGGCTGCCGACTGGACCCGTGTAGCACACAACACTGGACGGCTGCACCCCAGCTGGAAGACTCACGTTACCCGAAACCACGCCAGCAGCAACCGGCCACTTCGGGCCATACAAGTTAATAGTCATATAATCCCCCTGCTCATCACGACGCACGATCGGCCCGAGCTGATAGCTGAGCACGTAGCTCTGCGACCCATTCACATAGATATCAGGGTCTCCAATCTTAAAGCGCTCATCCGACCCAATGGTCGATTGACTGAAAGGCTCAGTGGCTCCATTTCTCGTAGCTGAGAAGTCTGTGATCGGAAAGTACATATACTGTCCATCGGGCAATTGACCAACGTACGGAATATCACGAAATATCCCGTGTTTATCCTCGGTATATTGGTAGATGATCTTTTCCTGAAAGCTCGCCATGCCATCGCTCGCGACATCGACACTGGTCTGGGAGCTCGTAATGCTTTCAGCCCGAGCGGTACCCGTCAGTAGTAATAGCGATGAAACGAGTATCGCCACAGCGAACAAAATCCGACGAACGCCTACTCCCATCGGAATACGAGCACTGCAATTACATATACCACCACACCCCAGATGAGTAATCCTAAAATCTCACCCCGAACCTGCATCAAAGTCGCTCCTTCGGTAGCAATACTTCGCAGGGCATCCACTAGGAAAGTCAGTGGCAGAAGGTTAGTAATGCGCTCAAGCCATGCCGGCAAACCTTCACGCGGGAAGAATACCCCCGAGAGGAAGAGCATCGGAAACTGAATGAGCTGCGCAACCGGTGTGGCCTGGTTCTCATCTTTAGCCCACCCAGCGATTGCAAACCCAAAGCCTAAGAATACCGCCGAGCCAAGCGTAGCAACCAGCATAAAATCAAACAGCGAGCCAATGATATTGGCATTGAATATCCAGACGCCGAGCGCGAGTAGCAGTGCCACTTGTGCCACCGACACAATAATGCGAGTCGTGCCCTGAGCGACAAGAAAATACATCGGCTTCGTAGGTGTGGCTTGAATGCGGCGAAGCTGGCCGGTCGTCTTGAAGGCCACGAAGGCAAATGCAACTGCAAAAATCCCGAGCTGCATGATCGACATTGCGATCACTCCTGGTAAAAAGAAGTCGATCTGTGCAAGGTTATTCGTCTTCACACCTTCTGACTTCACACTCAGAATCACCGGCGACTTGGTTACCTGGGTGTTGTAGCCAGACACGATCTGACTCACGATGAGGTTTGAAGTCTGACCGGCCTGAGGATTCCCCTCGTTATAGTAGGTCTGCACGGCCGCAGGCTTGAGCGACTGAGTTGCTGGGTCTGGCTCGCCAAACGTATTCGGGACAATTATCTGAAGATCCGCCTGACCCTTGCCAAGTTTCTCGGCGGCTTCACTCTCAGTCACCTCCTTCACATCAAACGCCTCAACGTCCTTCAGCGATTGAATAAACTGCTTCGAAAGCTCAGTCTTGCTGTAGTTCGTCAGGACAATATCGGTCTTAAAATCATTACTCTGGAAGAGGAAACCAAATACGAATATCAGAATGACGGGAATAAACAGCGTGAAGAATACACCAGTTTTATTGCGAAAATACATCTTCATGCTGGCCGCGGTCAGCGCCTTCATGGCGTAGAGTCGCTGGCGGAGCTGCTGGCCGCGAGTCATTTGTGTGATCTTGCGCGCCATTAGTCTCGGAGCTCCTTGCCGGTCAGGTCAATAAATACGTCCTCTAAGTTTGCAGCGACTACTTCTCGACGTGGCTTGAAGCCTCGCTTGAGCAATGAGGAAATGAGCTTCTTAGGCGTATCGAGCGCGACGATCTTGCCCTCGTCCATGATTGCAATGCGGTCACACAAGTACTCAGCTTCATCCATGTAATGCGTGGTGATAATGACGGTTTTGCCGCTAGCTTGGATCTGCTTCACCAAATCCCAGAGATTGCGCCTCGCCTGTGGATCGAGGCCAGTCGTTGGCTCGTCGAGAAAAATCACAATTGGATCATTCACCAGAGCGGC
>CAYSMD010000015.1:0-13886 GCA_964432055.1 uncultured Candidatus Saccharibacteria bacterium | reverse complement strand
AGCGTTGTGGTCTTACCAGCGCCATTTGGCCCCAAGATACCAAAGACCTCCCCAGGTTTTACTTCGAAGCTCACCCCCCGAACTGCTTCGAAGTCGCCATAACTCTTGTGGAGATCTTTTACTGAAATCAATGCCATTACCTATCTAGTATAGCTCGCCACCAGATAAGAAAAAAGCCCTCTCCTACGGAAAGAGCTTGAGTGCGGCCTCGATGTAGCGCTTGGCGGCATCGAGGTCCAGGTGGTCATTGACGTCACGCAGCGCACCCTCTGCATCGATGCAGATCTCTGGGTAGTACTGAACGAGCGGCGCCAGACCCGGCACCGTATCGCCAGACAAGCCGCCGGCCACACCGATGCGCAGATTGGTCTCACGGCGCACCAGCTGCATGAGCGGCTCGATCTCATCCTTCACGGTTGTCGGATCGAGTGTAATTCCCAGCCCACCAGAGACGTCATAGAGCAATGTCGAGAACGGCCACGACGTCAGGCGCTGACGGTTCGAGGCATACATATAGCTGAGGTAGTCGTAGAGCGTACCCTTATAGTCCGCGAAGCGCCAGGTGTGCTGCAGGGTACTTGGCGCAAACTGCAGCACCGAACGAGTTGGGCCATCGCAGAGCTGGGCACGTCGTGACTCGAGCCAATACACCGATGGCCGGGTCGGCAACGGGTAGTTGTACTGGAAGCCGGCGAACTTGTGCCGGCTATCCGGACCCCACAGTCGGACGGTGTCTTCGAGGAAGCTCTGACAGTCAGAGAACAGCTGACGTTCGTCGGCACGCCACTCACCACGATCTCGGTAGCCGCTGCGGAGCTCGGGTCCATAGGGCGCATAGTGCATGAGAGCGAAGGCTCGCGTCGTGTCAACGGCATCGATGATCTCAGGCAATGCGGCGGGATCTGGGTAACGATTCGGGCGTCGGTTGCGCTGGCCGCTGAGCGTCTTGGCACTGGCGAGCACCCCGACCATCAGCTGGCGGCTCCCCTCAGGATCAAACATCGCCTGCAGCTCCACGACCTCTTCGGGCCGCATGAAGCCGGTCACGCCGATGTATGGCTTGGTAGTCTCTTCAAAGAGTGACATGATGAGGTCCTTCTAGAATTTGGAGGTACGAATGGGCATATTGTAACGCGCAGACCATACCGCGAGCGAGCGTAAGGATAATGCTTTTGTCAGGAGCTAGCAGTTCCAGGTACAATGAACACGTCTCATTTGCTAGCAACCGAGACGTTCGCGCGGGCCCGTAGCTCAGTGGTTAGAGCAGTCGGCTCATAACCGATTGGCCGTTGGTTCAAGTCCAACCGGGCCCACCAGAAAGCCTTCACTCACCGTGAAGACTTTTTTATTGACTTTTTACACTTTTTGTTTTAAATTACTCAAACCTTGCACCTCTCTTGAAAGTGAGATCACACATGCTATCTGCAATCATGCCCATCTACCTGGACGGGTGGTGGGTATTCCTCGTCATGATCTGCGCTGCCATCCTGGCTGTGGTCCTCGGCTTCGTGGTTGGCCTGCTCTGCAAAGAGTACCGAATGACCGATGAAAAGGCCGGTGCACTCGGCGCCCTTGCTTTCCTCATCACCGTGCTACCGATCTTCGTGCTCCTCATCGCCTTGTTCAACGGCGAGCCCACTTCACTGGGCTAGAAGACCTTCGATACGAAAGGACAACCCATGACTGTTCTCAGAGGCTATACCAACATCGGCGTCAACTGCGGCACCTGTGGCGAGAACTATATCGCCATCGAGAGCACCGAGGACCCGAAGATCGTGTTGCTGCGCTGCTGGTGTGGCTCCACTTGTGAGGGACCACGCGATGATCCACGGATCACCGCAGTAATCGGATCCGCAGAACCGCCAGACAACGCTGCGTGAGTCCCCAATAGGAAAACATCTACACCCTGCCATCACGGCGGGGTTTTTACTACAAAAAAACAACCCCTTCAGAAGAGGTTGTTTTTGTGAAGTGGCCGTGACTTAAGCTACTGGACCGTCGGCTGGTGGAGCAACTGGTGCGCCTTCAACTGCCTGCTCGGTAGAAGGCTGAGGAGCTTCTGGAGCTGGTGCTGCAGGCACTTCCGGTGCTGGGGCTGCTGGCATTGCTGCAGGAGCTTCTGGAGCTGGTGCCGGTGCAGCTGGCATTGGAGCCGGAGCCTCTGGGGCTGGGGCTGGAGCTGGAGCTGCCTCTGGTGCTGGTGCTGCCGGTGCAGCTGGATCCGGCTGAGTTACTGTGCCCGGCTGAGGTGCTGGGGCTGCTGGTGCGTTTGTTGCTTCGTCCATATTCTTTAAATCTCCTTTAGATATAGTCTTGCTATGTAGTTAGTATATCAGGGTAAACTTCTGTCTGTCACCTGGGGTAAAAAACACCACCAAAAAACCCGCGTTAAAACTCCGCGGGCTTTTGGTGTGACCTAGGTCAATGACCGGGACTTAGCCCTTCTTGAGAATTGGCAAACCAGTGCGTGTGTTCTCGACTACGATGTAGCCTTCTGGAAGAGCATCAATCGCACCTTCTTTTGCTTCACGAGCGAAGAAGTAGATGCGCTGCTGACGGCCACCCTTAAGGGTAACGTCGCGCTGGTGCAAAATGTAAGTCTGACCTTTTGAATTAGTGTGATTATAAGGCATATTTCCTCACTCCTCTTATTAGTAGTTATGTTTACAGGTTAGGCCAGGTGGGCCAACCTGTCAACACCTTTGGCAAAAGTTTCTCGGAGTTTTCCCTCCGCCTATCTGGTAATCAGATAGGCACTCGGCCGCCTAATGTGCCTTCGAGCGGCTAAGTGTAGCTGGCGTACTAGCACCAATTCCACCCATCGGACTGAGCCCTCGGCTCAACAATATAGACACGCCCAGGAAGTATACAGTGAGCGTCACGAGTGGCCCTACGATCGGCACCAAGCCTATGACAGCAAGCAATGTAAAGCCAAGGCTCGTACGAATCAGCTGAGCTTGATACGCACTCTTGGCCGGCTGCTTGAGCTTCAGACGATCCGATGTCCAGCCGCCAACAAAGTAGGCACTCGCAACAGGTGCGACAACCAGAACTAGAACATAGGCAAGCCCAAGTATTAGCATCAGCGGGATCCCAACTACACTGAGTAAACCAAACAGCAAACCAACTGGGACGAGAAAAACAAACGCGAACGCTTTCAAATAACTATTGAGCGGTCGAGCCATGAAGGCCTTCTCAGCCGGTACGATCAGCTTCGGAGCACCCCACAGCACAACGGCTGCGATGAGGATATTTGCCCCTAGCCAGTATAAGAGATCCAGCAGAGATGCCCAGAACTTCTCGGTAGCCGAGCGCTCTTGTGGTTGAACACGATTAATTGAGCCCGCTATCGAGCGATCATTCTCGATTGTCGCTGGCTGCTCTGAGGTGTACTTCAAGTTACCGCCGATAGTTGCACCACTCGTCACGGTGACCGCTCCAGCAGCTATCGATACGTCACCACCAGTCTTCGCACCGTACTTCACTTGAGAACCTGCTAGATACGCGTTCCCACTTACTGTACCGTCGACCGTGATGTCGCTAGCCGCCACAAACAGATTCTTCTGCTGAGAATCCGACAGGATCTTTACCGAACTAGCGGCCAGGAAGACTGAACTCGCATCGCGTGCACCATACTGTACATCCGAGCCGGCTGCGTGAACATTCCCCTGCACCGAGCCGCGGATAATCACCTTCGAGCCCGCCGCGTAAACACTACCCCGCACCGTTCCTTCAATAGTCACATCGGAACCCGCAACAATCACATCCCCGTCCACAGTACCGCGAATTGTGACAGTTTCGGCGGCACGAATATACGGACCAGCAACAGTCTGATCAGCCGCAAGATCCGAGCTCGAGCTAGCAGCTCTGGCAACTCCAAAAACAGCTAAACTCATAATGATGGCAATGACGATGATGGCGATAAATTTCTTCATATTCTTCATTAAACGCCCAGTAAAGCCAAAAGACAAGCCTTGACACGTTCGTACCGTGTTCGTTATTATAGAAGAGAAATAGGATAGATTAAGGAGGGAACATGATACGCAAGCCACTCACTAAGAAACAAAAGCGAACACTCGACTACGTTTCTTCATTCATAGAGCAACATGGCTACTCCCCTAGCTACCGTGAAATCGCCAATGGCCTAAAGCTTAACTCAGTCGCTACCGTTGCTCAGCATATCGACTCACTGGTAGCGAAAGGCTTACTTACAAAAGGTAATAATTCCGCCCGCTCTCTGCTCCCGGTTGGCGAAGTAGAAGCAGCGACAATTACCGACTCTGGCATGCGCCTTCCTATCCTTGGCCTCATCGCTGCCGGCACCCCAATCGAAACAGTTTCGGGACACCCAGATACCCTTGAAGTTCCACCTTTCATGGTTGGTAAGCGTAACAGCTACGTTCTTCAGGTAAAAGGTCAGTCCATGATCAATGATGGCATCCACAATGGTGACTATGTTGTTGTCCAAGAAAAAGAAGTACCCTCGAATGGTGAAGTTGTCGTTGCCCTCATTAATGGTTCTGAAGCCACACTCAAACGCTACTACAAAGAAGCCGGTCGCGTTCGCCTCCAGCCAGCTAATGACTCAATGGACCCAATCTATGTAACCCCAGATATGGATCTCCAGATACAAGGTGTCGTCATTGGTCTCATCCGTAAATACGGTTAGAATTTCACTACAACTCTTTGGAGTAAGGTAATCGCTCACTATGCCTGGCCCATTCTTCTTTGGCAATAAGCCACTTAATACTGAAGCTGATCACAGCGCACCTGGCTGCTCTCCAATATTGTTTATTATTGTTCTCTTACTGCTTGCAGGCGTACTCGCGTTACTCGCCTTCGTTGCTAGTCAGAGCTAGAAGATTCCTTCGGCATGACGGAAGTACACGATCAGCGTCCTCAGAATATAGATCGTAATCATACCCCCTAGGATCGCAATTGAGATCAGGGCTATACCAACCGGTATGCTTACAAACAGTTGATAGAGGCCAGACGAAAATAGCCCAACCCCCATTGGCAAGCCAAACCGCACGGTCAAAAATAGGCTCATAATTATCCCGCCAATCAGCAACAGCTTAATCAATGGCACTCTCACGCGATCTTGGAAATGACCACGATTTGAAAAGGCCGTTTCAACCACTACTTCATTCCTAGCTGCAGTGATAAACGCCATCCCCAGCCAGAAGAGCGTGTATACACCCAACCCTACTGTGCCCCAAAACAGAATAATCGTCGCCCATGATACTATCGGCAGACTACCATATAGCACAATTTGCCCTGACACAACCTGCGAAAATTCTCCCGAAACACTTGGCTGAGTATTTGCGATTGCCTGCAAGAGTGTTCGTACGTTAAGTGCAGCCAAAATAGCCATCGAGCCAAAAAAATAGAATACAATGCCTGCCCAGCTCGGCACTAGATAGCTCACCGCGCGCTGCCCATGGATCTCCTCCAGGCTTTCATTCGTCCGCTCCTCGGCCTGGCGAGCGATGTCAGCCGATGTTTGAGGTGTAACTAAATATTTTTCGTTCATCGTAGCTACTAGGTAGTATCTCCATACTTCAGGCTTAATCAGTACGCCATAGGTTGATAACGCTTATTCTTCCACCTGTATTGTAGCATCGCCAATGGCACGAATCATAGCTGGTACGACAGCTGCATCAAAGACGCTCGGAATGATTGACTCGGATGTTGGGTCTTCGATAATCTCTGCTAATGCCTGGGCGGCCGCAAGCTTATGTGTATCCGTCAACCGCGAAGTTTTCGCCTCGAACAGCCCTCGGAAAAGTCCTGGGAACACTAGTACGTTATTTATTTGATTCGGAAAATCAGATCTGCCTGTCGCGACTATTGCCGCCCCAGCTTCTAGCGCCTGCTCAGGCAAAATTTCTGGCTCAGGATTTGCCAGGGCGAATACTATGGGCTGAGCTGCCATGTTCTTAATATCGTCACTATGAAAAGCCCCCGCCACAGACACACCAATAAGGATATCCGCACCCTTCACAGCATCTGAAAAAGTTCCGCCTGTCTCCACGCCGGTGAGCTTTGCGAGAGCCAATTTCTCTTTCGTAAGGTCTTCGCGATCTAGGCTAACCACGCCACGTGAGTCCACCAGCGTAACTGACTTTACGCCAGCAGCATTCAGCAATCGAACGATGCCAGATCCAGCCGCTCCAGCCCCATTCACAACTACCCGCGCATCCGCCAGCACCCGACTCGTAAGTTTAGTTGCATTATAGAGACCCGCCAAGACGACAATTGCTGTTGCATGCTGGTCATCATGGATCACCGGTATCGAAAGCTCCTTTTGCAGCCGCTGTTCGATCTCAAAACAAGCCGGAGCTGCAATATCCTCGAGATTAATCCCCGCAAAACTCGGCGCTATCGCCGTAATAGCAGCAACGATCTCGTCGGGGTCTTGCGTCGACAGCACGATTGGCCAAGCGTTCACGCCGCCCAAGGCTCGAAACAACATCGCCTTGCCCTCCATGACAGGAATTGCCGCTACCGGTCCAACATTTCCTAAGCCAAGAACCGCCGATCCATCCGAAATAACTGCCACCGTCTGTCCGGATACAGTCAACTCAGTCCATCGCTCTGGATGATCGGCTAGTATTTTTGAAACTTCAGCAACGCCTGGCGTATAGAATTTTGTCAGATTGTCTTCAGTGAGTTCGGCGTTGGCGGCAACATGAATCTTACCGTGGAGCTGGGCGTGAAGGCTTAGCGCGTCGTGTTCTGTCATGTTTCTTCTCCTCAATTTTCTCCCAAGCGAGTCGGGTTAAAGCTACAGTTGCCGTTGCGAGCACCGTGCCCCAGATGGCATCAATCAGTGAAATGCCAAACTGCCAATCGGTAATTTGCAGCGCGTTTCTCAAGTTAGCAAACCCAAATACCACTAAACCATATGCCGCACCGAGCGCGAGCGCCCGCGTCCAGGTCTCATCTTTACGGGTTGGCTCGAACACAAATAGCGTGAGACCGACGGCAAAAACCCCCATCATTGCCAGGAGAATTCCGATAGAAAGCGGCCCGGCATCAAAGCCTGTGATACCCCGGCGGTAGAGCTCACGCGCAGCGAGCTGCAGCCAACCAGCGTGGAGAGCGGAGGCAATAACAAAGCTGATGACAAAGGTGATGATTCGGCGACGCATGGTTTCTATCCTATCATGAGCAAGGCGAATACATAAGAATTGTCATCGGTGTTTTTTCAATATGTTTTTTAGATTTCAGACGACTTCTTTGTTGTCTGCGCAGAAAACACCGCAAGCTGCTCTAGCTGATCCGTGAGAACCTTGCGAATTCCTTCCTCGGCGTCAGTTGGGACTGCGCCATGTGCCCGACCAATTGCGACATCGTATCGAGAAAGACGTACGCCAACATGTCCAAGTACTGCTCGAAGCTGAATCGCTGCCCGCGCACCACCAATTGGCCCACCGGAGTACGTTACGATACCAGTTGGCTTATCTGACCATTCATCCCAAAGCCAATCGATCGCATTCTTAAGCGCACCTGGAATGCCGTGATTATATTCTGGGCTTACAATCAGTAGTGCCTCTGCTTCATCGATGGCGCGCGACCAGCGCATCACCGAATCATGTGGGTACTGCTTATTTACCTGGGCAGGTAATTGCTCCATATCAAAGAATGGCACATCAAAATCTGCCAAACGTATGAGCTCTGCCTCATGGCCCGCCGCCCTTACCGACTCTTTGACCCATTCACCGATTGCAGGACCAACCGCACCCCGACGAGTTGCGCCAATGATAATACTAACTTTCATGTCACCTCCTCTTAAAAAAATCTACTGACAGTTTCCGTCGTAACAGCCCATGAGCGAGCCGATGGAATCCATAATTTGTTGCTTCTGAACCGGCTTGAGTGATTTGTAGCGGGTTTCAAAAAAATCGTCCAAGTCTGTCGCTGCTGCCTCAAACTCTCGCCTGCCCTTCTCGGTAATCGCAATAAGCTCAAACCGCTTGTCGGAATCATGAGCCTGCCGTGCGAGGAGTCCTAGCTGAACGAGAAGGCCAACATGGCGCGAGATAGCTGCCGGCGTGACGCCGATTGCCTCAGCGAGCTGACGCTGACAGAGCTGCCCGCGCACAAGCTGGGCCAAGACAAAAAACTGTGACAACGTCAGGCTATGCTGATCTTGCAGCACCCGTTCGGCCTGCTTGTCCATAAGATACAGCGTGCGATGCAATTGCATTGCCGACTGGTGCGTAAACTTATCAACGATGAGCCGGCTCACGACTTCACCAAACTAAATTCTTCGGTGTGAATAAGCTCGTTTGACACCCCGGCAGCCCTGAGCTGGCGGCGAAGTGCTTTCATCATGGATGGTGGACCACAGATATAGAAGTCCGTGCTGGCGAGCGTATTGAGCTCCTGGCGCAATACATCTGCAGTGAGTAAGCCACGAATATCAGCTCTACCACTACCCTCACTCGCCACGAGATGCAACGTAGCATCGGCTTTGCGAGCTAGTGAGCGTATCTCGTCGAGTATAACAAATTCGTCTGTCGTCTTTGCAGCATAAAATATCTGGGCCTTTAGGCTTCGCTTCTGAACTGCTAGTTCGCCAAGCATGGCTCGAATGGGAGTTATGCCAATCCCGCCGGCGACGAAAACTACTTTCTTTGATTGGATGCGATCCAGAGTAAAGCGACCGTATGGTCCATCGATGACAACAGGCGTACCTTTAGGAATCTTCGACAACTTGCCGGTAAAATCTCCGAGTATCTTATAAGTAATTCTCAACTCTTCACCACCAGGCTCAATAGATATCGTAAATGGGTGCTCATCTACCCAAAACCCGCGCGCAACAAACCAATATTTTGCGAACTGTCCGGCGCGATATTCAAAGTCTGTAACATTTCGGCCAGAGATGTAGATATGAAAGACGTTCGCAGAGACCTTTTCAACGCGAGCCACACGAAAGCGATGTGTGTTCCAGCGCCAAAACGGCATGAAAAATCGGTAGAAACCAATCATTGCAAACGAGATTATAAATAGTCCGTACCAGTAATAATTGAACCACTGTACCTGCAAAAGTTCTCGACCATTATGCACTTGGTGACCAAAGGCAAAGAGGATTGCGATGTACGTGAGGAGATGAATGTAATACCACCACTGATATTTCAGCTTTCGGCGCGCAATCACTAGCGAGCTAGCGGCAATACCGAAGATCAGCAACTCGGCAATGAGTGCCTTCGAAGTATCTTCAAAATTTTCGAGGATAATTGGCAGCACTTGTGGGATTTGAACACCGTACACTGGAGCATAGGACGCGAGTAGAGTCGGGACATGCACGAGAACGAGCAGGACCGCCGCAAAACCGTTCCAGCGATGGATGCGCGTCAAACGATCAAGCCCAAAATCTGCTTCGAGGAGTTTCGCCCGGCCGATTAACCACAGCTGCACAAGTAACGTGTAGGCGGCGTACAGACCACCGAGACGCGAGATGGCGCGTAGGGTCTGCGAGTAATCCGTGCCTATGAGTGGGGCACTCACGCTCGCCCAGACCGCAAAAATAATAACGATGTTTACCGCCCAGAGCAGGACCCACCGCCATTGTTTCCACGTCATCTTCATACTAGCTATGGTACGCGCGGATTAGTTAACGTGTCAACTTTTAGTTACTTTTGCGAACTCTTGATATATCTGCATTGCCGTATTGTACCAGCTCATTTGCTGCACACGTGCCCTGCCATCATATATTAACTTTCTCTGCAGATATGTGTCCTCTAGTACGCTTTGTAACTGCTCGGCAATTTCATGTGGCCTTGTTGGGTCAACTAAAATCGCAGCATCATTAGATGCCTCTTGGGTTGCAGTCGAAAGTGAAGTTATAACTGGCGTGCCGCAGGTCATCGACTCCAGAATTGGCAGCCCAAAGCCTTCGTACAAACTTGGATAAACGAACACAGTAGCCAATGCATATACCGCAGGCAGATCAGCATCGGAGACATAGCCAATGTAGCGAATATATTTACCTAAATGGTGCTCAAATGAAATTGATCGCCATTCTTTTCCAACAATAATTAGCGGATACTTTCTTTGTAAAGTCTTTGGGAGCAACTTATGTGCCGCAATTAAATGCTTTATATTCTTTCTTGGCTCATTTGCGCCAAGAGCTAGAACAAATTTATCAGGGAGATTGTATTTTTCACTAATCACACGCTTATGCATATCGCTAATATGATCAGAAAATCTCTCGTCGGCAGCTAGTGGTATTACAGATATTTTTTTAGGGTCAATATTTAAATGGGCCTGTAAGTCATTTTTTGTATGATTTGAAATTGCCAAAAAACGATCTGCCGATCGGGAAGTTCTCTTTAAATTTAATTGATAGTAATATAGTTCAGCACGGCTTACAAAGTAACTATCCTGCATTAAAAGCGGAATCAAATCGTAGGCGCACACAATTCTTGCACTATTTACTCCATCGACCAAGCTCATATTGTGAAAACTCATACTGATATCTACATCGTGTCCATACCCCGGAACCAAACTATTGAGATATTGCCAAGATCGTAGCAATACTCGAGTAGGGCGGCTACGTTTCGGCCTATAAGTCACAATAAAGTTATCAGCATGAATACAAGAGGATACATATTTATACTCTGAGCTAGATAAAATGTAGTAGGTATTTTCTCGATCTATTTTCTGTAACTCAACCAGTACATTGCGAGCCAAGCGGTCCGTACCAGTAACATGATTGGCCTGCTGTACGGCATCGATCAATATACGCATAGCTCAATTTGAATCCTTCAAATTAATATGGAAAACAATCCCTATTAACGCACCAATAACGACCCATATATGCATAATATAAAGCGTTGAAAAAGTCTGATACTGAACTAATAGCGCCATCAAAAAAGCTAAAATGCCTACCACCCATATCCAACGGTCTCCAGCTATATCCTTTATCCATACTCGTCTGGCACTAATAATAAATATCCACATTAGAGCGATTGAAAGTACCAAAAAACTTATTATGCCGCCTTCAGCCAACAACTCAAGAGGTTCGTTATTAACAATGATTATCCCAGGTGTTGCAGAATATATCTCTGTCTCCCCTCTTACAAATGAGTTAAACCCGCCGGGACCAAGCCCAAACCATGGCTTTGTAAGCATCGCACGAACAGCAATCTCGCGATTTAGCCTCCTATCTATCTGACTATCTAAGTTTGTTGCTTGTGAGACTACCGTTACATTGGTGTTTTGAACATTAGTAGTTTTCTGTATGTAAGACCTGGTAAATGCACTTAAAACCAAGGCAAAAAAAATTCCAAAAACTATCGTTAAGAATAACGAACCAATTCGCTTATACTCTACTCTCTCTCGCAAGCTAAATACTAATAAAACCACCAAACCTACCACGCCTGCAATGAGAGCCCCTCGAGATACAGTTAGGAAAATCTGCATTACAATTGCGCAAATCAGAACCAAATCTTTACTACCAGCTTTTATAAAGCGCGCAGATAATATGAATAGAGGAAAAAGTAAAAAATTTCCATAATATAGGGGCTCAAGACCGACTGATTGGATTCTTGGAAAACCGAGTATTTCTTTCGAGTATTCAGGTCGTAAACCAGTAATACTCGCCGGTATGTTCATTACATTACCAATAAACTGAAAAAGCCCAAAAATAATGACAATCCAAGCTGCCCATCTTAAAATAGTCTCAAGTTTCTGCAAACTAACTGAGCGAATATAGAGCGCAATAGATACAGCAACCAACACGACATAAGCAGTATAGAAAAAGACCCAAAGTGAGCGCCATATATCTATAGAGAATACCGTTGAAACAGCATAAGCCATCAAAAAACCAATTAACCCCAAATAAGGCATTAATAACAGCTTTTTCCTACTTCTAAAAAGCTGGGGTAAAGAAGCAATAACAAACAAGAGTCCCGCCACTAATGACGCACGGAAAGTAACCTCATTGCCAAAAATCGAAATATCGAAAGACGGTATGCGCTCGAACGGCAATGTGAAAAATAATACTGCTAGTAAAGCAGATTGATACGTGTAGTTAGAGCCAAATTTTTTTATTGACTCCAACATGCTATTTGCCTCGAATCTTTGCAAACACTTCTTCCTGCTTAGGCGGAAGCCCTTGATATAATAAGCGATTAACTTGATTGGCACTTAACTTACGCTTCCTTTGTATCCTCCAACGATCAACAAGTGTCGCGGGGGTATACAGCAATCCCATCAATAAGCCCTTTAAATGAGCGGCCAACAGATGATTCCGAGCCGAACTGACGAGCATAAGCCCAGACATAATAAGTAGCCTGGGCAGATTCAAAAAAAATAGGGACAAGGGTAGATTCTTTAAATACAGCAGCCAGGTATTCTTAATCGAATGATAGCGAGCGAAGGGCTTCTTTCCGCCACCCGATGTTTTACTCAATGCGTGATATACGATCGACCGCGGCTCATAAATAACTACCCAGCCAGCTAGTCTCATCCGAAAAGACCAGTCAACATCCTCATAATAGGCGAAAAATTTTTCATCGAATAGACCAACTTCACTTAATGTGGCTCGCCTTAGCAATACCGATCCACCACAAGCTGCAAACACTTCGTCGGCAACTTCAAATTGCCCTACATCTAGCTCATCTCTGCCTCGCGGAAAGGGTAAGCCCCAAATCGAATAATAGTCTCCAGTCGTATCGATAAGATATTTATTCGTGCCACTTTTTTTATGGACCTGGAGAATTTTAGACGTCACAGATCCTGCCTTCATATTGCTATCAGCAGCTTCCACCAAATACTTAAGCCAGTCCTTATGCACACTAGCATCATTATTGAGGAGTACGACATATTCAGCATCCGACTCCTTAATGCCAACATTTACTCCCCCGGCAAATCCGAGATTCCTAGATTGCTGCAAGATTATAACTTCTGGATAGTTTTTCTCTAAAAAATCTGCACTTCCATCTGTTGATCCATTTTCAACTACCATAATTTCAAACTCTTTGTAAGTCTGCTTACGAAGAGAATTGAGACAATCCCCAATAAATGACTTGGCATTCAAACTTGGTATCACTACAGACACCTTTTTTTGCGACACATTACGACTGGATTTCATTGTTTGCCATTATACATTTAATTACACCTTTCATGCTCATAACAGGATATCTTTGAGTTTGAGTAATGCTCCACTATAATAGACTGGTGATAACAACCGTTTTCAAAAATATCTTTTCAAAGAAGAATGTAATTCTGTTACAAGAGTTAGTGCGGACCGACTTCAAGCTTCGATACCAAAACTCTACTCTAGGATATGCATGGTCACTCTTGCGACCATTATTTCTTTTTCTAATTCTATACACCGTATTTGTAAAGTTTCTCCGATTAGGGGGAGATATCCCTAATTTCCCGGTTTATCTGCTTCTAGGTATTGTGATGTGGACCTTTTTTGCAGAAATCACACAACAGAGCACCTTTGCAATTGTTGGCCGAGGTGACCTCATCAGAAAAATTAAAATCCCCCGTTGGACCATCATCGTGTCGGTAACCATTTCTGCGCTGGTTAATTTCTTGTTGAATCTTGTAATCGTCGGTATATTCATGGTTGTCAACAAAGTATCTCCTTCCATAACCATGCTGTTGTTCCCTCTCATTCTATTAGAACTCTACATTTTTTCACTCGGTGTTTCCTTGTGGCTAGCGACGCTCTATGTTAAGTATCGAGACATAAGCTACATTTGGGAAATTCTTATGCAGGGCCTCTTCTATCTGACTCCAATCATTTATCCGCTTTCACTCATCAAGCAGGAATGGATGCAGCAAGTCATTCTTCTCAGCCCTGTCGCCCAAACGATTCAAGGGGGTCGATGGGCACTTATAAGCAATGAGACTATAACTTT
>CAYSMD010000014.1:15466-19178 GCA_964432055.1 uncultured Candidatus Saccharibacteria bacterium | reverse complement strand
GAACACCCCTTCTACTGTCGAGAAGAGGTGGAGTTTTGGGCGATCTCACGTTCGACATATGTCCTGACGTAGACGCTGCCCTCCAGGAAGGCCAATCCGCCGACCGTCATGTTGCCGGCCATGATGGGGAATAAGAGGCGAGCGAATGAATCCAGAGTGAACGTGGCGGTGGTGAAGAGGAGCCCAGTGAGCACGATTGTCACGGAGCCACACCAGGCAATGGACTTGTAGTACTTCACAGGGACCTTGTACTCCCCTGCGAGCTCCTTGATCGTCGGGCCACCGCCGCGCCCATACTGGGAATTACGCCAGTGTTTTGCCGCGAGATAATTCACCGAGGACCACACGAAATAGAGCACGGAGACTCCAAGCATCAGGGTTGTGAAAATATCAAATCCGAACATGTGTCTCGCTATCTCTAGGGAAGGTTCAAAGTTAGTATATTGTACAATCTTAATAAATATAAGTCAATAAATGGTGAAGCCCGGCCATTGCTGGCCGGGCGGTGTTCGTGAACAGGTCGGAGAGGGTCAGGTGGAAGCCTGGGCGTCGTCCGACTTCGGAGAGGTGGTCTTGGATGTGGCCTGAGGGGGCTTGACGTGCATGAACCTGAGATTCAGTAGCGCCGCTAGCACGAGGACAACCAACAAGACTACGTAGGCGTACTCTTGCATCCTGGCAAGTCGCCCCACGGCACTGCCGTAAGACCAAAACATTACGCCGACCAGAATCAACGTCGTGGGGTTACCACGATCGCTCTTGAGGGCCTGCATGGTCACCAGCAACAGAGACACGAAAGTCACCATCAAGCTAATGACGAGGGCGGTCTGATCATTCATCTATTTTCTCCAATGTCAGGGATCAACGAACTGCATTATTATACTAAATCACTTATGCTTTGTCAAGTATTTATATCGAGAGGGTGCGGCTTAAGCGCTGCAAGAGTTGCTCGCCTTTTGGCTCATTTCCCACGATGTCCAACGCCAGGTTTGCGAGGCCCATCGGAGTAATATCTTGAGGACTGGTGAGTCGCCCAGTATGATCGAGCACACGGTTCACGTCAGCCGGAGCGACAAAGTCGATCTTTGGCTTACGAGCGAACGGTAGGTCAGAGAACCACTCTGTCTGCAGAGCCTGCTTGATCTCCGGAAGCGCCGAACCACCACCACAGAGCAAGATGTGATTTGGTAAGTGATCAAGCTCATCGAACTCGGAGAGTGAGAGCTCCACACCAGAGAGCCACACCTCGACGTCGGTTTCGAGAGCTTCCTTCACCGCGGCTTCATCGGCCTTCCCGAGCGTGCCAGCTGAGTGGTCGAGCTTGAGCTTCTCGGCCTGCTCGAAGGTCGTGCCGAGGCTCTGCGCGATGCGCTTAGTAAAACTACGGCCGCCAATGGCAAACATTTTCGTGCCGACCACGCCGCCATTATTTACTACTGCGATGTCCGACGTACCACCACCGATATCGATAAATATTGCCGAAAACTCAGTCGAGTCATCCGCCCCAACACTTTTGGCAACAGCAAACGGTTCGGCTGCGATATTAATAAGATTGAGATCAAGGTCCCGCGCAACAGACTGGAGGGCACCCAGATGCACCATCGGGGCGAAGGCGGTAAATACCGCGATCGAGACATCCCGACCCTGGAAGCCGATCGGGTTTGTCACTCGATACCCATCGATCTCGACATCAACCACCGCAGCGTTCACGAGCTTGACCTGAATGTCGTCAGCCCCAGTCTCCCAGTTGAGCTGCTCCCGAACCTTCTCAAAAGCTGTGCGCTGCACCCGCTCGATGATATCTTTGAGCTCCTGCATATCGATCTGAACTTCTGGTCGAGCGCGACGATAGCTGACGGTCGTACTCATGCCCTTCACGAGCTCACCGGCAATACCAATAACCGTATTGCGCGCCACGACACCAGCCATTTCTTCCGCTTGTCGCAGGGCTTTGTCGCAGTTATCAACGACGCCAGCGATATCAGTCACCGCGCCACCCGCCATGTCGGTCAGCCGCTGACGCTGCTTCGAAGCACCGATAATCTCCACATGGTCACCCTTCACTTCTCCAACGAGGGCCTTCACATATTCGGTACCAATATCGAGCGACACGATGTAGGGATCACTTATCCCTTCGTGCTTGCCGCGGCCATTTCGACCTATCTTTGGAATCTTCGGTAGCTTAAGCGCCATAACTACACACATTCTACCACGCCATCGCCCACCTTGAAAAAAGCTGCCTGCTAGGAGATAATTGCGGCGTCTTTCATCTCCCAAGATGAATGCGCTAGAACCTACACAAATGAGAGGACACCAACCACATGCAGCGCTACAGCTACCATGACGACGGCGAGCCAACCCCAGTCCGCGAGGTGAAGTGGGTGCTCGACTTCATCGCCTACTGGCTCTTGGGCAAGTGGCTGAACTGGCTGCAGAACCTCCTGCCACCGTTTCAGCTCATCACCCGCCAGGTGCCGAACGCCATGTCGATCTTCCGCATCCCGATCTCGCCCGTGGTGGCCTGGCTTCTGACCAGCGCCGTACTTCGCGGAGACACATCCGCGGCTTGGACGTGGCTGGCTGCGGCCATCGGCCTGATCATCCTCGATGGTCTCGATGGGCCGTTGGCTCGACAGCTCGATGCCATCTCCGACTTTGGAAAGGCGATCGACCCAGCCGCCGACAAGGTGCTCGCCCTGAGCATGTCCATCGGCTTCCTGGTGCTCACGCAGCACTTCCAGGGCTGGGGCATGTTCGCCCTGCTCGCCTTCGCCACTGGCTGGGCGGTCTGGGTGGAGTTCAAGCTAGTGAAGATCGCCGCTAGCACCAAGCGAATGGTCGACCTCCTGAACGAAGTCACCGTGGTCGAGCTCCCCGGAGCGAACATCTACGGCAAGATCAAGTTCTCGATCCAGTCGGTGTCGCTGGTGGTGGCGTTCGCACTGATGATCGCCCTACCACTGTCCGCCTTCAGCAGCACGCTGCTGATCGTCACCATGTTCGTGGCTCGGTGGTTCGCTGACAAGAGCCTCGGGCAGCATCGACGCGAGCTCTGGGTCTTCGAGCGACAAGCCGACAAGCTGGACATCATGCCGGCCGAGCAAGACTCGGTCTGGAATCGTTTCGTGAGTCGGAACAACACCGCAGCGTAAGGGGGAAGTATGAAGCGAGTACTGAAATTTGTCACACTCGGCGCGCTTGGCGTGTTGGGCGTGATGACCGCAGGCGCAGCCGTGGCCGCCGCTGGTTCGGGGGTGGCCTACACCAACCAGCCACACCACCGGCCAGGTGAAAGGCCAGTCGAATGAGCCCGACGATGCGGCGCTGGATCGCCGCCGGGGGGTTCATCGGCTTCCTGCTCGCCGTCCGGTGGCTCTGTGAGCAGGCCTGGTCGGCCGAGAACGAGTGGCGCGAGATGTCATCATGACTCCCCGCCGCCTGGCTCTCCTCTCCATCGGTGCAGTACTGATTGCTGCAGCCGGTGCGATCTACTGGTACGCTACTCACGTGCCAGACAATGAGACCGATGACTGATCATCGCCTTCATGCCCTAGTTTCATGACTAGGGCTTTTTCATTGATTTTTTTGACTCAAGATTGTAAAATATGCCGGTTACACCGTACCTTCTAGCAAGCTTTAGGAAAGGAGCTGCCATGTTGGCCGCTCGGTACAGCATCGACGCTCAACTCATCGCAGCAGTGAGCTGCGGTGG
>CAYSMD010000014.1:0-15366 GCA_964432055.1 uncultured Candidatus Saccharibacteria bacterium | reverse complement strand
GCCACAGCGAGACTCACACCCGAGGATCTCCCGGGAGACGAAGGAGGTGAATAGTGAATGAAGACACCGAAGAGATGGAGCTCGTGAAGCTCGGCGACAGGTTCGTCCAGGACCTCAAGTACGGCGACATCATCAACCCCAACGGCAGCTACGTCGTGGATCCGGTGCTGTCGCTGCTGCCCGGTGCTACCTGCAACATCCGCCTCTCTGATGGCGGGACCATGCTGCTCAACTGCCGCGACAAGCTGCCGTACTACGGCAACACGATCAAGCGCGATCACGAGTAGTGACGCCCCTACCCACTTTCAGTAGAAGGTGGGTTTTTTATTCTAGTACAGCTTTGATGCGGCGCACGCCAGCCGACGAACTTTCTTCCTTAGTAATCCGGAACGTTCCTAGCTCACCGGTTTGCGGCACGTGAGGGCCCCCACAAATCTCACGACTATACCAATCTCCATCATTATCACCCACCGTATAGACCTTCACTACATCAGGGTACTTCTCGCCAAATGCGCCGAGTGCGCCTGCTTCGAAGGCTGCATCCTTGCCCATCTCCACAAAGCTCACGGGCAGATCGCGCTGAATCACGTCATTCACAATGCGCTCCACTTCGGCAATTTGCTCGGGCGTCATCTTATCGTGGTGCGAGAAGTCAAAGCGCAGGCGCTCTGGGGTAATATTGCTCCCCCGCTGCATGACGTGATCGCCAAGCACATTGCGGAGCGCCCGGTACATCAAATGTGTAGCGGTGTGATAGGCCACGGTCTTTGCCGAGTGATCAGCTAAGCCGCCCTTGAACTGTCCGGCTGTAGCGGTGCGCGAACGCTGCTTCTGCTCATCGAGCAAACGGTCATACTCTGCCTGCCAATTTTCATCAACCGGTACATTTTCCTTCTCGGCTTCCTCGAGGCTGAGTTCAGCTGGAAAGCCATAGGTGTCCGAGAGCTGAAAGATGAGTTTGCCAGTCAGGGGAGTTCGTTTGCCAGTTGGGACAGGTGGCCGCTGCGTAAAATCTAGCTCTGAGGTGCGCTTTTCGAACTCTTTGAGGCCTCGGATGAGCGTCGTACGGAACTGCTCTTCTTCTGCGGTCAGTGCTGCGAGCACATCCTCAGCCTGCGTAACGACTTCAGGATAATCATCTTTATAGATATCAATGACAATCGGGACGATCGCTGCCATCAACCCAGTTTCAATTCCGAGCTCGAGACCACGACGAATTGCCCGGCGCGCCACTCGACGCATGACATAGCCCTGTGCAGTGTTACTCGGACGCACACCGTCAGTCGCGAGGAACACCAGCCCGCGAATATGATCTGCCACAATGCGCATCGCCTTGGTGTTTTCGCTATACGAAGACTGCGTGAGTTCTTCGAGCTTCTCAATTATGGGTAGCCAAAGCGTCGTTCGATATTGGTCAGGATTCCCGTTCGCAGCCGCAGCCAGTCGTTCAAGGCCGCCGCCGAAATCAATGTTCTTGTGTCGAAGTTCTTCAAAGCCATCGGCAGTTTTGATGTACTGCATAAAAACGTTGTTGCCGATCTCGAGAAAACGCGGGCTATCGCTGGCGGGATGCGGCTCTCCATAACTCTCATCATGGAATTCGTCCCCGAAATCGTAGAACACTTCACTGTCCGGGCCACCAGGCTCACCTACCGGCATATTACCCGGCACACCCGCGCGACTCCACCAATTCTCGTGAGCATCGTAGTAAAAGATACGACCACCCTGCATACCATTTCGATCGCCATCAGCACATGAGCCAATGGGCACGATCTTGGAATCTATTCCTGCCGATTCGAAAAGTTCCTGCCAAATCTTTGCTGCATCTTCGTCTCGTGGAATACCCAGCTCTTCGTCACCAATAAATGCCGTCACATAGAGCCGGCTGGGATCAAGACCCAGCTCATCAGTGAGAAATTCCCAAAACCATCGGATTTGCTCTTTCTTGAAGTAGTCCCCAAGCGACCAATTCCCGAGCATTTCAAAACAAGTGTGGTGACTATTATCGCCAACTTCCTCGATATCAACCGAGCGATAAACGACCTGAGAATCGGCTAAGCGAGTACCTTCTGGATGTGATTCACCCAAGAGATATGGCACCATTGGCTGCATGCCCGAACCTGTAAAGAGCGTGGTTGCGTCACCATCGGGCACTAAGTTAGCGCGCGGTACAATCACATGGCCTTGAGCCTGCATAAATTCGAGATATTTTCGGCGGATGTCTTGGGCTTTCATATCTGGTAATTATAGCATTCGAGATATTTTTATACCATGATTTTGAGCTAGCCCCATGCCGGCAGATCAGTCTATCTATTGCTAGTTTGCTGACGTCTTTGGAAACTCTGCAGGAATCTTGTAGAGAGCTCGCGTGTCAGCTGGGATCGGTCCTAACCCCTGATAGACCAAGTACCAAGAAGAGTTAGCCTTTTTTAGATAGACTTCTGGACCCTCGTTGTCCCCCTTACAGATATACGAAAGCTGTGCAAACTCACCCTTCACAAGCTTGACAGTCACCGTACCAACCTCTTTGCCTTTCAGGGCACACTGATTACCCGCCCACTCCTTGATGAGCTCATCGTCAGATTTGGGGGCCGGAGTTGCAGTTGCCTTGGCTTCGAGCTCCTTCACCTTAGCTTCGGCATCAGTCGCCTTTTGCTCGGCGGCTGCCTTATCGGACTGCGCCTGTGAAAGCTCAGCTGCCATAGTACGTCCCTGATACCACATGTAGCCAAAATACCCAGCCGCACCAAGCACGATGAGAAAGATCAGCGTCTTGAAGACTCGCTTGCCGCGACCCGGATGACCAATATTTGAAGCTGGTTTGCCGAGAGGCGTAGACGCACCGGTCGTACCCACACTGGCGGGAGGAATGTTCGGAGTGGTCGGAGTCATTGGCTCGACTGGCCGTGATAATGGCTCTGGAATCTTATCATCCATCTTACTTCTCCTCAGCTTTCAGTGACTTCAGGAACGTCTGCACGTTTTCTTTCTCAGCAAGCACAGCGTCCTGCACCGTCTTGTCGGCCGAACATGCTGCCTGCGAATTTTCAAACACATAGTAGGTATCGCCTGCCTTCACTACGGCAGCATTGCCTTCAGCCTGAGTTTCGATCGCCTTGCCTTTATAGGTTTCGCCGGTCAGATAGCTAGTCACCGAACCGAGTGGGCCGAACTCAGCGGTACATTTCGGAGTGGAGCTGCTGACTTTGCGCTCTGCAGATATAACTTTTGTTGACGAGAGTGTAATCACCCCGTGAACTTTCTTGTCAGCATCGACGAGCTCCCGATAGCGATAGGTGAGCGCCTCGGTGTTTGTGGAGAAGGCATAGGTAAGACCAAGCTCCGGAATAGTGCGCAGGTCTGAGGTGGCCGCCGGCGACGGACTAGGGCTGGTTGAGCTTTGCGTGCCACTCGACTTTGCTAGATCACTCTCGAGCTTAGCGACATTCGTTCGCTCCTGATACCAGAGATACCCGAAGGCCCCAGCTGCGACCAATGCGATCAGTAGCAAAGCAACGAGCAGACCCTTCTTCCCGCCTGGCTGCTTATCGGGCTTTGGCTTCATTGCGGGCAGTTCGTCATCGCCACTCATGTCTCCACCACCCACTGATGTCGGAACATGGGCCTCCTTGACTGGCTCAGCAGGAGTCTTCTTGACCTCACGTGGCTTGCCATTCACGGCCACCGGTACAGGCTTTGGCGCTGGTGTTGACGTCACCTTGTCCTTCCCGAGCTCTTCGGCGATATCGGCCATTGATTTCTTTTCTTCGGTCTTGTTATTCAGCTGAATCTCATCTACGCCTTCGGCTTCCTTGCCGTCTGGCTTTGGCATATACGCCATTGATGCATCAGCGATGTCTGGTGGATTCGGTGATTTGCCGTTTGGTGCCACGTGTAATGCTCCCTTGCATAAAAAATTCTGTTCACTATGAGTGTAGCATAAGCCTTTTCCCCTTGCACGGCACTTGCAAATCCCTCATGACAGGCGCAAAATACGCGAAACATCCCCCTCTACCTGGAGGCCAGATGAGCACCTTCGACGACTTCTTCCTCTACGACCCAGAAACTGGTCTGGCGGTGCTCATGCTGCCAATTCCTGATCCTGCTCTGGAAACCCTTCGCGAACTCTGCGAAACCTATGAAATGTCGCCCGAGCAAATGATCGGTCTGGCGATCTCGCTACTAGCCAGTCTCCCGGCCAACCCCGATGAAGCCCTTGGTCACCTCAGCCCACATCAGATCAACTAGAGAGAAGGACACGCCATGCCAACCCGAACCGCCCCTCCGGGCTACGACAAGCTCCGTAGCATTGACGTGGTCATACCACCGGTGCTGCAGCGACGACTCAGGCCCTACGTCCGAGCCACTGGCGCCACACGCTACAGCGACTACGTTCGCTACTGCGTCGGCGTCACCAGCTGGCTGATCCAGCTCGTGAAGAGCGGCCACAGCATCGTCGTGGTCAACTCAGCCGGCGAACAAGTGCACAAGCTCCAGATCGGCACACGCGAGCTTGGCCAAGACGCCACGACCACCAGTCATGTGCTCGAGTCGTTCGACCTCTAGCACCCAGTGCCCCCGCTATAAAACGTGGGGCTTTTTTATTGAAGTGGGCCGCCACCTACGACCATATCGTTATCATAAATCACCGCGTGCTGCCCAGCTGCCACACCACGATGTGCATCACCAATCAGTACAACTCGCCACACTCCGTCCGACATAGACTCCAAATGACAGGGCAAAAGCTCCCCAAGGTGTCGGATGCGCACCTGGTAGTCTCTTTCGGGTTCGGGCTGCTGCCACCAGACACAGTTGCCAATCGTATAGCTACTGCGCCGAAGTTGGCTCGGATCAGTCGTGACCGTCACTGTATTGCGATCCAGATCTTTTGAGAGCACATAGTACGGTGTGCCGCCACCCACACCTAAGCCATGTCGCTGACCGATCGTGTACAACAAAGCGCCATCGTGCTGGCCGATTACATCGCCACCCTCAGTAAGAATGTCGCCAGGTGTCAGCTGCGTGAATTCTGCGAGGAAATCCTTGAGCGGAACCTTTCCTACAAAGCATAGGCCCATGCTCTCGGGGCGTTTAGCTGTCGGTAACCCGGCGGATACCGCAAGCTCGCGAACTTCAGTCTTATGCAAATCTCCAAGTGGAAAGAGCACTTGACCAGCATGCTCTGGGGGTAAACGATAGAGAAAATACGTCTGGTCCTTGCTCGAATCTTTCGCCATTGCCAAGCGACCATCAACCATGCGGGCGTAGTGTCCGGTGGCGACAAAGTCCGCACCGGCGTCACGACACAGCTGATAAAACAACGAAAATTTAATCTCCTCGTTACAGAGCACGTCTGGGTTTGGCGTGAGTCCAGTACGATACGCCTCGACCATCACATCGACCACGCGAGCCTTATACTCATCTTGAAGGTCAAAAACCTGCAGCTCGATGCCAAGATGAGCTGCCACGCTCTTCGCTGAACGCAGGTCATCCTCCCAAGGACACTCATTGCCTGCAATATCACGAGTCCAGTTTTTCATGTAGGCACCGACAACTCGATAGCCCTGCTGAACGAGGAGCCGGGCTGCCACACTCGAGTCAACTCCTCCTGAGAGTCCTACAAAAACCGTCTGGTTGCTTGCTTTCATAGTTGACTATCATACTAGAATATTTTACAATATTCAAGTTGTACCTCCTTCCCCAGAAAGGCTCAATTTAAGCTATGACTACCAATCCCGCGCCTTGGCTCGGCCACCCGACCGCCATTCCGCGTCACAACTACGTCGCAAGAGGCCATCTCGGCACCTACTCGTGTCGCAATCGCGATGGCAAGATCCAGGTCTTGCACCGCGACCCCACGAACCCGCACAACATCCACGGGCCTCGAGTCTTGAAGGACTACGAGCCAGAACAGATTGCCGCGGTACTGCGCACGGACCCCGCCGGCTTGATCGCCTACGCCCTCGACATCTCCCGCGATGACGTCGTGCGAGAAGACAGCCAGCAGCCGACTCGAACGAAGCCTGGCCAGCGCGGTGGATACACCAACACCCACTCCATCGCCTAGCCACAACAGCACCTCCGTCATCATCCTTGATGGCGGTTTTTTCTTTAGTATAAATGCTGAGGGCCCAGGCAGAGTGTTACCTCCGCCTGGGCCCAGATGCCATCGACACCCCGCAGGGTGCTCCTATCGCCGTAGCCCCAGCTCCGGTGATACGGCCTGATGGCAGGCCAGTTGATTGGGTAGCTGTCCACCGCGCATGGGATCAGCTTCCCGCTCATCAACCCCGCAGGGTCGAAGGTTCCAGCTGGGACCTCAACATGGAGAGAAGGAGAGGAGAGTAAGGTTCCAGCTGGAGGAAAGGATGCAGGTACCTGACTAAGCTAGCCAGGTAGAGCATCGCGAGACAGGCAGCCGAAGCCGAAGGTAACGAGGGTGACCCCCCGAACACCCCGTTGCCCCTTGCGGGCCAGGGCTGCCTGGACGGTGCTATGGTAGCTCCGTCGAATGAGTGCACGTCGATCAAGGTTCAATACCCTGCATGCCGGGCAAATGTGGCCAAATAATACCCCAAAGTGATACGTATGTCAAGCGAAAAGCAGGATTATTCGAAATTCCCAGTGGCATAAATATAGCCGATTTTTGCCAGTTCTGAGCCAGTAATAAACACTCCAAATGGAGACGCCCACCAAGTGCGCCTACTCCACTCATTATCAAAGCTCGGAGTATTCACAAACTCCGTCGACTCACCATAGATCTTGCGGAACGTCAGCAGCGTCCGACGCTGATGATAGGGGGATGTTACGAGCAGCACCCGCTTCGGCTGCGTAGCAAGTAATCCTTTCGTATTTGTGGCATTCTGGTATGTGGTTTGTGCAGCCTCATCGATGATAATCGCCCGCTCTGGCACTCCCGATCGACGTGCTAGCGATGCCATCTCACGAGCGTTACTTGGACCGTCATCGAGCGCCGCTCCAGAAAATACGATCGTAGGTGCTAAGCCTTGTTTGTAGAGTTCGATCCCGCGCTTCGCCCGAGTCTGCGTCTGACCACCCGAGACCACGATGATAGCATCTGCCGAGACCGGTGTGTCCTGCGGGGCTAGATAAAATGATGAGCCAAACATTACGACGAAGACCAAGCCAGCGAATAGGCTGACGGCAATCAAAAAGCGACGAACCGGGTGTCGTGTATGCTCGCGAGAATGGCGGCGGAGTTTCATACTCCTTATTGTACGACGACTTTGCGAATCGCGTCAGCCAACGCCCGGATTGATGCCTCGCTTGTGTCGCGTCCAAAGGAGATTCTCAAGCTCGACTGGGCTTCGGCTCGAGATCGCCCAATGCCGAGCAATACATGACTTGGCTCGTCGTTTGATTCGGCACAAGCTGCACCAGTCGCAACCGCAAAGCCAGCCGCGTCTAGCTTGAGAACCAAATCTTCGCCGTCATGTCTGGCAAATGAAAGATTCACGATATTAGCTAAACGCTTTTTGGCGTGGCCGTTGCTTCTCATGCCAGGCACCTGCCCCAATGCATCCAAGAAAACCTGCTGCCACACCCCGCACTGTCGCACCCACTCAGCTCGCAGCTTCTCAGCCTTCTGAGCTGCGGCCGCAAAGCCGGCCGCGAGGCTCGCACTGGGCGTACCTGCCCGCAAGCTTCGTTCTTGACCGCCACCAATCATTAGTGGCGTTAGCGGGGTGCCAGCCCGCACGTAGAGAGCACCAACGCCTTGTGGGCCATAGCTTTTTACACTCGAGAGCGTCATAAGATCCACACCCAAGCGATCAACCGCGAGCGGCAAAAGTCCAAGCGCCGAAGATGCATCGGTATGAAAAATCAGTGGAGCGGCTACCCCTCGTTGCTCGCGATCTATCCGGACCTCTCGTACGAACCGGCCTATTTCCCCAATCGGCTGCAACGTCCCAATTTCACTTGTCGCCATGGCAATCGAAATCAGTACCGTCGCATCGGTCATCTGACTGCGTATCGACTCGAGCGAGACCAGCCCGGTTTCATCAACTGGTAGCTCAATAACATCATAGCCACTCGCGCGAGCGACCTGCGTGCAAGCTCGTACCGCAGCATGCTCAGTCGGCAGCGTCAGCACACGCGCGCCTGGCTCCCCAGCAGCGGTCAGGCTTCCTAGAATCGCCATATTGTCCGACTCGGTTGCACCACTCGTAAAAACAATCTCATTCGACTTTGCTCCAAGAATCATTGCAAGCGTGCGGCGAGCCGACTCAAGTGCTTCTTTGGCTGCGCGGCCTTCGGCATGTAGGCTTGCCGGATTTGCAAACTCAGCCTCGGCAGCCCGCATAGCAGCACGCGCCTCAGCATCTAGCGGCGTGGCAGCTGCGTAATCAAAATAATATCTTTTCATGCGCCTATTCCAAATAATCGCCGTGCATTCTCATTCGTGACATTCGTGAACTGACTGAGTTCTTCACCACGCAGAAGCGACAGAAACTCTACAATCGCCGGCACGTAGGCGGGCTCATTGCGCTTACCGCGATGTGGCACCGGCGCCAGGTAAGGACAATCTGTCTCGAGCAGTATCCGCTCGGCGGGTATCAAGCGAGCTGCGGCCAGCTGTGCGTCGTCTTTGGTGAAAGTCATAATGCCATTGAGCCCAAAGCAGAGTTCACCTTCATGAGTGAGTGCTCTCTCGACCTCGCGCTCGTGACCCGTGAAGCTATGAATCACACCTCGCAGAACTGGATAATCCTTGAGTACTGCAAAGAAATCATCCCACGCGTCGCGGACATGAAAAACCAGCGGTAAATCAGCCTCCAGGGCCAGTTCGATCTGAGCACGCAAGACACGATCTTGCTCAGTCTTTGTCGCATGATTTTTATAGTAATCAAGCCCGCATTCGCCAATCGCTACCACCTCAGAACTTAAATCTCGTAGCTCCTCAACGGCACTGACTCCGCGACCGGCTTCATGGGGGTGCACCCCGGCCGTAGCGTAGAGCTTAATTGGAGCCGAGCGGCGCGCGAACTCAATCGCCAAGCGGCTATCTTCTGGATTCACGCCGACATTAATCACCGCCCGAATGCCCGCTGCGTGCGCCCGCTCAAGACACGCGTCAATATCCGAAAACGCGTCCGCGAAATGCAGATGAGCATGCGTATCAATCATTGTTATTCGGCCTTTTCGACACGCGGGAAGAGGATGCCAACAGTGGTATCAACTTCACCATCGTGAAATGTCTCGGCGATCTTTTTGGCGGTTTTCGGCAGTACTGCCTTGAGTGGGCCAGCACTGGCTGCCACTTCGGTCGCAACCGAAGACAGTGCCTGTATCGCCGCCGATAAGTCAGTCTTGGCAATTTCCCATGGCTTTTCCTGCTCGAGATACTGGTTGTTTTGGCCGGCGTAGCTGTCGAGCGTGGTATGCAAATACTTATCGAACGCTAGCGCTTCAAGATACGAGGTATCAACCGATAATTCTCGCCTCTCAACGTGTGTGTACTTGCCGTCATTATAGCGCGCGAGCATCGAAGCTGTGCGCTGTACCAGGTTGCCCAGTGTATTCGCCAAGTCAGAGTTATACACGTCTGCAAACCGCTCCGTCGAGAAGTTTCCGTCAGTGCCAAACGGGATTTCGCGGAGGAGATAATAGCGCAGAGCATCTGTACCATAAGCCGCGGCAAGCTCAATTGGGTCAATCGCATTGCCGAGGCTTTTTGAGATCTTCTCACCATTAATCGTGAAGAAGCCGTGTGCGAAAACGCGCTTCGGCAAACCAACGCCGGCCGAGAGCAGCATCGCAGGCCAGATAATGCAGTGGAATTTAATAATATCTTTACCGACGATATGCGTCACATTACTCCACCACTTTTCGTACCCTTGCTCGGGATAACCAGCAACCGTCAGGTAGTTAATGAGAGCCTCGACCCACACATAGGTACGCTGCGACGAATCAAACGGCAATGGAATACCGATTTCCTGATTTGCCCTTGAGATGGAGATTGGCTCCAAACCCTGCTCAATGAATGACAAGACTTCATTCCGACGTGAAGCTGGCTGGATCTCTAGCTCACCAGACTGAATAACTTGCTTGAGCTGTTCGGCATATTTCGGCAAGTCGAAGAAATAGTTTTCTTCAGATACGACTTCCACATCCTTCTTGTGCACTGGGCAGCAGCCATCGACAAGCTCATCTTCCTTATAAAAAGCCTCACACCGAAAACAATATGGGCCTTCGTAACTACCCTTTGTCACATCACCGGCGTCATAAATCTTCTGCACCAGGTGCTGAGCAGCAGCTGTGTGTCGCGGCTCGGAAGTACGAATAAACTGATCATAGCTGATACCCAGCTTGTCCCAAGTTCCCTGCCAAACTGCGGCCATTTCGTTAGTGTAGGCATCAATATCCTGACCCGCTGCAGTCGCGGCTTCGATTGTCTTCTTGGAGTTCTCGTCAGTACCAGTTGAGAACAGTACATTCTCTGCGCCAATTTTCTCACGCCAATACCTGGCCAACGTATCGGCCGCGATCGTCGAATAGGCATGCCCAATATGTGGCCGATCGTTAATGTAATAGATCGGCGTAGTAACATAGAACGATTCAGGCAGTTGGGGGTGGTTGTGGGGGGTTTGGCTCATGATGAGGCTCCGAGGAGGTTGGTTGTGGCGAATCGGCTTTTGGCATGTAGGCGACTGAGTCGTGGGCAGTCTTCTTCGCTCGCTGCCGATTGATCCTCAATTTTACCAGGATAGCGATGATAATTCCAGATATGACAAGCAGAATAATGATGCATGGCCACCACTCTGCACTCGCCTTATTGAGCGCCAAGACGACCTGCTGACCATCGACGGTCTGCGTGAGAATCACCTCTGCCGGTGCGCCAAAGTTCGAACCCAACACTAATACGTTCTGTGCAAAGGTCTGCCGCGGAGCGAGTGAGCCGATCTGCAGGTTATCGACCTTGGTCGCATGCTTCACCTGCACCGCGTAGTTATCCCCGGCTGTGTTCTCCGGCCCCCGCACTTCAAAACGAGTCAGCGATAGGCCGGGCAAGATCACAAACGACCGTGCCTCGACGGCTCCCGTAGCTGCAGCACTTGGAAAATCACTCGTGTATGAAAGCTCGGTCTGCTCGTACTGATAGTTGAGGTCTTTACCGCCACTCATCACGGCTGTCGGCATGGAGTCCTGCTCACCCCAGAGCGCAAATGCGAAGTGATCAAGATCGCTCTTGCCAAAAGTATCAAACTTTTCACCCCACGTTGGATCGAGATTCATCCAGCCAATACCTGGCACATACGCCTCCACCCAGCTGTGCAGCGAGTCAGACACGGCTTTTGACTGCTTTAAGTTGCCCGCGTAGGCATAGCCGACTGGCATACGAGCTGGTATTCCCTGACTCCTGAGAAGCGCTATCATCAGGTCAGAATACTCAAGGCATACCGCGTTATCTGGATTTGCCAGGGCTTTATCGCTACCTTGGCGAATATTGTACTTAATTTTTTCATTGTTATAACTCAACGTATCAATCGTGAGCTTATGGAGAGAGCGCACTTTATCGATGACCAGGTCATTCCCGGCGACAGCTTGACTCGCCTTTACGAGCAATGTCTGGCTCGTCGCTTGCCAATACCGAGTCGGTGCCGTGTAGCGCTTCACGAGCTCGGCGGGGATATCTTCTTTTTTCCCACTCTTGGTGAGATCGTATTCGAGATATTTTACCTGAGCCGCAATATCAGTCTCGACGGTGATCTTAGTTCGGGCTGGCACATTATAGTCGGCCAAAACGTTCCCATCGGCATCAAGGCGGGTTGCCACTGGGGCGGGCGAGAGGCTCTTCACAAAGACCTTCTGCGCACTGGTGTCAGGCGGCAGCGTGACAGTCATCAGTCGGCTCTGCCCAGTATCGTTCTGCAATGGGTATTTAAAGTTCACTTGATAGACAGTGCTTTCGCCAAAGATCAGTGTGACAGCCCGCTTGAGATTAGCATCACGCGGGAAGGTATAACGTACCCGCTCGCCATCTGTGCCATTGAGTTCAGGTGCCACGTCACTCGTCGAGAAGAGTCGCCCAAAGCTCTGTGGTGCCGATACGCTCACGGTATACGATTCGTCACTACCCACCTGTGCGAGACTGGGTATATAGACAGCCCGAGCCGCCCCCTTCGTATCCATCAGCTCCTTCGTGTCGTAGCTTACCGTGAAGCTCGGCGCGGCCGGCGCACCAGCCTCGAAGTCGACCGTAATTTCTTTGTATGCATACGAGTAGCCAAGATTCTCGCTGGTCTTATCGACCATCTTCGTCTGAATGGGGCGCCCATCTGGATAGGTCGCACTCAAGTTCTCGACATCGTCAGTCGGCGCAGCAATGCGGATCAGATCAAGGATGCGATCATTGCGGTTTGCAGTCACCTTGTAGGTGCTGACAACCTTAACCGTGCCCGAGTCGGACAGCTGGTAATTAAGATCAATCGCATACGTAAAATCGGCCGCCGCTTGCGTGTGCCGGGCGAAGACTATTCCGCCGACCAGCAAGAGCGCCAAACTGAGCATTCGCAGCCAACGTAATCGCTTCGCCATATCCTTCATATGATAGCATAAGGGGCAATCAAAGATAGAAAAACGGCAACCTAGTGATACTAGATTACCGTCCTATGGCTTGTCCCGAGGGCCGACTAGCCGGGTCGCTCCGGCACGTACTGGCGGCCAATGCCGGTCAGATGTGCACCGACGTACTGGCTTTGGGCGTCAGGATCATTCCCGACCACACCGGCTGACTCTGCCCAGAGTTCTCGCTCGAGTGCGAGACGAGCTGCGTCGTGCGGTTTTGCGGGCTTCTCGCAATAGTCACAGATGACAGCCGATGAGAACATCGCCCCGTCACGACTCCAGCGATGAAGACCCAGTCGGCAGCGCAGTGGCTTACGGACGACGCCGTCACTCATGGCCAGGCCTGACCAGGGGCGCTGTACTCCAAGATCAACTTGGACTTGCACCTACGATGCATGCAGCGCTGATACAGGCCACGGGTTGTCCCATCAATCTCTCCGACGGGACTCCACTTGTGACCGAAGATGCGACACAACAAAGGCGTCGACGCTCCATTGACTCGCGTGAGCGAAGCCATTGGCTCCCCCTTTTCTTGTAGGTACTAGATGTCGAGTATGTCGTAGAGGCGCTTCCAGTCCTCCATCGACAACTCTTGGGCACGTATTGTAGCGGGCAGACCTAATTTGAGCAAGGTCGGCTCAATCTCGCTGGGCGATACATGGAGCCCAGCACCAAGCGTATTCTTGAGCTGCTTCCGCTTCTGTGCAAACCCAAATCGCACCAGGCGCATAAACTTTTTCTCATCAACATCAAGCGTCAGGCCTGGCTGAATATCAACATGCACGACCGCCGAATCAACCTTTGGCGCTGGCCAAAAACAGTCTGGTGGAACCTGTCGGACGATACGAGCCTGGCCGTGGAGCTGAACAGCCACCGCGAGAGCACTCATCTGCCCAGGCAGCGCCGTCATCCGCTCGGCTACTTCTTTCTGCACGAGTAGCGTAATTGATTGAGGCGCGGGCAGGGAAGTGATGAGTCGACGAATCAGCGCCCCCGTGATGGAGTAGGGGATGTTGGCCACAACTTTGTAGGGGAGGGCACTCCCCCGCGGGGGGAGTGGTAGCTCAAGCGCGTCACCCTCTAAGACTTCGAGATTGGCTTCGCCTTGGTCACGGACCAGCTGAGCCAACTGAGCGTCGAGTTCGTAGACAATCACATGCCCCGCTCTCTGTACTAATGCACTCGTCAAAACACCAATCCCCGGCCCAACTTCAAGCACAGTATCAGCCTCATCAACCGCAGCGGCTTCGAGCATATCCGCCACAACCGTTTCGTCATGCAGGAAATGTTGACCAAGCGATTTGTTTGGCCGGATTTCGTATTTTTTTAGTAAGGCTTGGAGGCTGCGGGCATCCATTTAGCGCAAGAACCGACCACAAACAGGCCACGGCTGCGCGCCACGCCGGGCATATAGCGCGAAGGCGGCCGCATCCTGAACTTCTGGCGGGGCATCAGCTGGATCATAGAATCCACCGAAGTTATTCCAAGTCCGATAATCAAACTGGTATGCACCTCTGTAGAGAGAATTACGCTTATTGGCATAGTTCCCACCTGCCTCGCAGAAACGTAGCTTTGCCCACTGCTCGGCACTCGGCTGTCCGCCACGCGCGACAGACTTACTGCCGCGAATCACAATGGCATCGATTGGCGCAGTTAACACCTGCTCATTGAGAACCGTCCGTTTTACTTCCTTGCCGTTCTCCTTCTCAATCAAATAGGTGACCTGCTTGCGACCAGCAACACCCTCTCGCTTGGTCTGAGATTTCCCTACCTCGAGGTTTGCATCATAGATCGTTTGTGTAGCCGGTGCGACATCTTCGGTTGCCACCAGTGTCTCCTGCTGAATTTTCGAGAGGACGATGCGTGAACCAGCTGTCAGCTTAGTCTCGGGCGTAACTCCCTGGAGATCGGTCGGCTGATATTCAACATTCTTCTCTTTCAAGAGATCACCGACCGTATCGGCTTGTGAGCGCACATTCACTACCTCGCCAGCCAAAATCAGCTGCACGGGTACGGCACGGTCAACCGTCACCTTATAGCCCAATGTTCTGGTCGACTGGAAATCCTGCACTTGCTCAACAGTGGCGTTATCTTCTGGGAAAAGCGTAACACCGGCGGCGGCGGCGATCTTGCGAGCCGAGCGATAGCCTGTGACTACCTGAACAAACCGACCGCTATCCTCTACGACCGCTGGAGCGGCTCGATACACATTGATGTTGTAGTTTGGCTGATCAACCACCGTATCAAGCTCAGGTTCAACCACATCCCCAGTTTTGATGGTGATGCCATTTTCGCTAAGAATATCCTTCACCTTTGGCGCGCTCGAGACAACAATCCGCTCCTTACCGTCTACGTAGAGCTGTACGACGCGCTTTTCGTCAGCAAAGACTCGAAATGAATGCTTGGTTTGGGCGGTGAGCGTAAGGGATAAGGTCAGTACCGTAACCGCCACGGCGAGGACTGCGAGTGAACGCTCAATACCACCGCGCTCAAGTGTATGACCAATTTGAGTCAAAAAGTTCTTAATGGGCTGCACGAGCGAATGTCCGGCGAGTGGCTGGATATGCCGCTGCACGAAACGATGTCGTTTCGTGAGCAATTTTGCATACTGTGCTCGCGCAGGTGCAGCGACCCGCTCGAGATTGAATAATTTTCGAGTACGAATACTCTGTTCACCTCAACATTATGTGCTGATTATTGAGCCCTTTAGAACGTTTGTTTTATTGGGTCATACTATACGGTTTTTTAGGTGTAGAGTCAATCATAAGCGACTTA
>CAYSMD010000013.1:12198-19878 GCA_964432055.1 uncultured Candidatus Saccharibacteria bacterium | reverse complement strand
ACAATGCTATACTTTTAAGTAATGGATTACGCGAGGAAGCTAGAGAGAATAGGCCGGACCCTACGGAAAACAGGGCAGTCAAAATTACCCGCAGACACCCAAGTCAGGATATTCTCTGACAAACTAGGTATTGACTATAGTTATGAAAGCACAGCTTCGCGACCATTCCATGCTGCGAGCATTGGTAAGGTCTTTGTAGCAGCATTACTACTGCAACTCGCCGTCGAGCGTAAGCTTGGGCTTGATCAACTTGTTTCAGAAATCCTCCCTTTAGAGTTGCTAACTGGCCTATTCGTGGTTGCTGGCAAGGACCACTCTCAAAAGGTCACAATTAGACACCTCGCCACCCATACATCAGGCATAAATGACTACTTTGATAGCAAATCATCCCAGCACAGTAGCTTCATTGAGCAAGTTATCTCGCAACCCAATCACTTCTGGAAGCCTGATGAACTGCTTGACTATACTCGTAAGTACCAAAGTGCCGTAGGTCGTCCTGGAGAGAAGTTCCTCTATTCCGATACGGGCTACGTATTGCTCGGCAAGATACTTGAGAATGTGTCGGGCAAAGCATATGACAAACTCCTCTACGATTCGATTTTCAAACCCCTAGGAATGAAATCATCATATCTATACGGATATCCGGTAGGTACCACTCGTGGCGAGATGGCGCCACTTATTGTGAACGGTACGGATGTCAGCAAAATGACTAGCCTGACGTGCGATTGGTCTGGCGGCGGCGTCGTGACGACTACAGACGACCTGCTTCTGTTCCAAGCAGCACTGATCACTGGTGAATTTGGGGACCTACTCAGCGAGCAGGCAGGCTTTCAGAACAAATTCCAGCGAGGCATTCATTATGGCTTTGGACTAATGGAGCTGCACTTCAATGATTTCTTCTTCCTGCTAAGAGGTCTGCCGAAGATGAAGGGCCACATCGGTATTACAGCGACGCACATGTTTTACGATGACGTTAACGACACCCATTACATAATGAACTTTGGCTCAGATAAGCGTATGGTAGAGAGCTTCCGAACACTGATAAAGATTGTTCAGACCCTAAGGTAGATAGTCGGAAGACTCAGGCTACCTACCGGTTCTATATCACATTGCTCAGCCAGTTTTTACTAAGCTTGTAGGGATTTTGAGTGATGCTAGGTTTTCTGAAACAAATAATGGGCATATAATAAATCCCAAGAGTATAAGGCATTGGAGGGATTGATATGGAATCCACTGAGATGAATAGTGGGGGAGAACACAAAATCACCGTCAAGCCATCCGTTAAAAAAGGGCTGTTAATATATTTTGTGTATTTGGCGGTCTTTTTTAGTGTTTGGATTGTAACTGGGGTTAACTATCCTGAAATTGGTAAGACTTTAGAGAGCACGAAGCTTCATTACGCATTGCCAACAGTTCTCGCGAGCCTTGTAGTAGCGCTCATCATTACTAAGTTCGGCTGGTGGAATATTACGCTATTCGATAAAAAGAAGAGTGGACCAAAGTGGGCTTGGATTGGGGTAATTGCGATGCTTCTGTTGGCGATCGGGAGCTTTGCGCGCTTGCAAGTAGGCGGGCTCTCATTAGAGCTGGTTTTCTGGAGTCTTTTAGGTGCAATTGGAGTGGGCTTCGGTGAAGAAATGATTAACCGTGGCACATTACTTGTGGGCTTACGCACTAGATATACTGAAGGCAAGGTGTGGCTTTTTAGCACGCTGGCGTTTGCTGCGCTGCATTTACCAAATATGTTGTTTGGGGCAGATATATTCCCAACGCTTGGTCAATTCGTTTTCGCATTCATCGTCGGCTCACTATTATATTCAGTTCGACGCTTAAGCGGATCACTCATTTTAGCAATGGTACTTCATGGTTTGTGGGACTCTTCAATCTTTCTTCCGGCCGCCACAGGCGTTGATCCTTGGCCAGTACAGGCCATTATTTATCCGATAGCAATCGTGTGCGCCGCTGCGGTTATATGGAAAAACAAGGGTAACACCGTACAGACCTACTAAACTAGGGCTAAATCATTCTCGTTCACCGCGCTCAGCGGAATGACACAGCTGAATTTGAGATCCATGTCCTTCATGCTGCTCTTTCTGGCACGTAGTATATTATTGTAAAATTTTCAAAAATATCGAATAATATTCTTTGTTTTTACGGCGGTAAGCCAGACTGGCTTATTCGACAGTTACGCTCTTTGCGAGGTTGCGCGGCTGGTCAATATTGAGTCCACGGGCACGAGCTGTGTAATATGCAAAAAGTTGTAGGGCGACATTATTTACTAGCGGTTGCAACATGTCATTCCCAACTGATGGTACTAAAATTGTCTCGGATGCTTCAGGCAGATCTTTATTTGCTACCGCGATGATTGGGCCGCGTCGGGCTTGAACCTCTGCAATGTTTGCACGCATTTTGTCACTTAAGGCGTCGTCAGTTGCCAGAGCAATCGTTGGCATGTTCTCATCAACAAGGGCTATGAATCCGTGCTTGAGTTCGCCGGCGCTCAAGCCCTCGGCATGGGTGTATGCAATTTCTTTGATTTTTAGCGCACCCTCAAGCGCAACTGGATAATTGTACTGTCGACCAATATAGAGCAGATTTGGGGATGTGTGGTATTTAAGAGCAACCTGTTCGATCGCTTGGCGGCAATCAAGTACTTTTTGGATTGTAAGCGGTAGCTGAGTTATCTTTTCAAGTAGAATCTTAACCTGAGAAAAATCAAGTCCGTTACCGCGGCCAAGTAGTATAGCGTGCATTAAGAGAATAAGTGACTGCGAAGTGAAGGCTTTAGTGCTCGCAACAGATATTTCTGGACCGATGTGATTATAGACGCCAGCCTCGGTCATGCGGGCAATTGTTGAGCCAACTACGTTGACAATGCCCGTGGCGAGGACATCGTGACGTTGGGCTTCCTCGATTGCTGCGATTGTATCAGCAGTTTCTCCTGATTGCGATAGGGCGATTAACCAAGTGCGTTCATCGATATTGTTTTTATTGTAACGAAATTCTGGAGCCATAACTGCAGTCGTAGGAATGTTGGTGAGAGTATTAAAATAGAGCTCACCAAGCTTGGCGGAGTAATACGATGTACCAATGCCAAGTAGTACGACCTGGCGAATATTTTTTAATCGATTGCGAACATCGATTAGCCCGCCAAATTTCACGGTTGCTTGGTCGAGCACAATACGTCCGCGCACGGAGTCTTCAATGGCGCGGGGCTGCTCCATAATTTCTTTGAGAAGATATGAGTCATAGCCTTGTTTAGTCGCTGACTCCAGGTCCCAATCGATCTGAGTGATAGTCTTTGTGAGAGGAGCATTTTCAAAGCTCACTATTTCATAGCTGCCACCTCGAACGTCGATAAGCTCGCCGTCCTCTAAATAGATGACTTTTTTCGTGCGATCTATGATTGCAGAAACATCCGAGGCAATAATGATTTCTTCATGTCCAACCCCGACTACAAGTGGGCTGGCAAGCTTTACCCCAATAAGTCGTTCTGGTTCGTCTTGGCTCATGACGCAGAGCGCGAAGGCTCCGGTGAGTTGCTTAATAGCGGCGAGCGTGGCGTTGCGAATATCGCCGGAATACAAGCTGCCGATTAGCTTCGCCACCACTTCAGTATCGGTGTCGCTTTGGCAGAATATCCCTTTCTTTTCAAGCTCGGTTCTGATTTCCTGGTAATTTTCGATGATACCATTGTGCACCAGCCAGATTTTACCATCACTGCTTGCGTGAGGATGGGCATTGTTAATTGTCGCAAGACCATGGGTTGCCCATCGAGTGTGAGCGATGCCGACGGTTCCGGCGTTGGCTATCGGATGTTTGGCGAGAGCTGATTCAAGCTCAACAATTTTTCCGGTGGCTTTTTGGCAGTAGATTTTGGAGTCTGCTGCGATGGCGACTCCAGAAGAATCATAGCCGCGATACTCTAAGCGTTTTAGTCCGCTTATGAGAGTATCGAGCACTTCCGAAGGTGATCCGCTGTAGGCTACTATTCCACACATAATTGTAGTATAGCAAGAAACCTAGATGGGCATATTACTTGCAGTGTTCGACTGGTGGAACATTTTTTTGATGAAGATTGGGAAAATGAAATCTTTATGTTGATTCCGGAGCTCCTATGACCTGAGTCAAAACGGCCAAGCGGGCTTGGTGCTAGAGCAGTATGATAGAATTCACTTATGCTAAGTCAATATCATGAGAAGTACCGCAATCAGCCAGACGAAGAGTTGGCTCGCCGTATTGAGGAAAAAGAAAAAGAATTAATTCTGATTAGAGAAGCGACTCACCCGGTATTTAGTTTGTCCACAATTACGATCGCTGTTATGGGATGCGGTGACCGGAGGTTCGTACAGGGACACCGAGAAATCTTCGCAAAAGTGTTTGATAAGACCGTGGCGATAAACACCTTCGATATTACGATCGATCACTTAGCTGGCGAAGACAGTGTCTTCCAGCATGATTGCACTATGCCTCTACCATTCGGGCCATACGATATTACATTCGCCCACGTTCTCCTTCGATTTATCCCAAAGGAGTCACAATGGAAGTTAGTAAAGAACTCATACAATGCGCTGAAGCCTGGCGGAATTGCGATTCATGTATTAGACCCTGAAGATTATCAGTCAACAGAGACGGTTGATCTGCCAATGCTAGAAAAGCAGCTTGTAAGGGAAGGTATAAAGACCCACAAAGTGAGCCTGGCGATCGGTATGGCTTTGATACTACTGAAGTAGGTAATTCGAGTAGCTTTACTTCTTTTTGAATTCTTTAATAATGAGGATTCCGATGATAATCGGGGTAATGGCCAGCAGGGGAATACTCAAAAATACCTTGAGATCTTCATTCTGCTGGAGTGCGCCGATGACAAACAGAACTGCAAATATTCCAATTGCTATGAGTAGAATTGGGCTTTTAAAAACGGCCATGTAAGGTACTTGGCGGGGGCTGTTTGTCGACTGAGTAGTTGAAGTCGCCGGCGGTGTTTCAGGTTTTAATGAATTATTTTGATCGTTCGGTTGCATATTTTGCATTGTAGTGCAGCGGGTATTTTTGTGTCTAGTGGCTCTACAAAATCATTGCTTGGTGTGCACGATACAGTAATAGGATGAGATCCTGATCTGGGTAATCAGAGAAGGTATTTGTCGTTCCCCCAAGATGAGTAGTAGCCAAGCCAGTAGTTGCCGAAAACGTAACGTGTTTTCCTTCACGCTTCGTGGTTCGAATAGACTAATTGAATATATACGTCTTACTTGAACCGGCAGCATAGTTTTATGTACAGGCAATTGAGGCATAGACTCTATTGTGTACAGGGTTATTTATCTGTAATTTAAGATGATCGGCAACAAGTAAGAATTTTCTGAAAGCCCTACTTCACCGTTATGCGCGTAGCAGTGTCGTCAGTGTTCAAGAAAATAGTCACCTGATCTCCCTTTTTCAGAGCCGACAACTGAAGTGTTTCGTTCTTTTGGGTTACAAGTGTTTTGTCGCTCGTCTTTATTGTCTCTTCTCCTGTCTTGCCATTTATCTTTATTGAGTCCTTATTGACTACTAGTACTTCACCGGTTTTTATTTGCGGCATAATTGGATTAACGCTGTTTGTGAGTGGATTGTTATTTGCCTTAGCGCTTGCTTCGCCTTTTTTCTCACCCATTAAGTAACCCCCAATAAAAGCGCTTGAAAGCAAGCCGGCAAGAACAACTGAAACAACAATCAAGTAAAACAACTTTTTATTGGAGTGTTTCTTTCCAGAGGTTGGGGGAACTCCTGCCCATTCGGTATTAATTCTTGGCCCAGTCTCGTTCATAATAAACTCCTCAGTTTCTCTAAGCGTTATTTTATTAATGTGCATTATATAGCATAAGCTCCATAGCGTCATAAAATGACGCCAGTTCATAGGCTAGATCTGATTGGAAAATACCAGCTCAAGCACTATAATGGCTATGAGTACTACAGGTAGTAAAATTGCCATCGACGGTATGAGGAGGTTTTTACATAATGTGCACGAGGTTTGCACAGGATACATTGCTTGATGAAGCAGATTTGGCTATATAAAACCAATAATAGCCAGACAGTTGTCATTGATCGGCCGAAAGGCGCCCAGAGTCGTTCGTCGGGCCGGAAACTTCTTAGTATTGCTATAGGAATATTCATCACTCTCACGAGCTTGCTCTATGCTGGCTTTATTGATGATCGACACAGTGGCGAAGCATTTTCTGGAGGTGGTAGTGGCACTCGCTACTCTCCGTATATTATCTATAGCTGTGGCCAACTCCAAGAAATCCAGAATGATCTCAGTGCCCACTATATCCTCGGCAATAATGTTGATTGTTCGGGCTCAGCCACCTGGAACTCAGGTCGTGGGTTTCTTACAATACCAAATGACTTTACGGGTAGCCTGAATGGGCGAGGCTATACGGTTTCTAGCCTAACTATCGTAAACAACGACTTTCAAGAGTATGGAACTATGTTTAATCGCATTACTGGGGGCGGAATAGTCAAAAATATTACCCTCGATAGTTTTTCTATATCGGGTACATTTTCAGAAACACCATCGAGCCTAGCGGCTTTTGTAGACACGAATGGCCGCATAGATCATGTACAAGTTACAAATGCCACTATTTCTCACTATAGAGCCGGTCAGGGTGGAGGTGGAGCTGCAGGACTTGTAAGTCGCCTAGGAGATGGAGGAACAATAGCTGGCAGTTCAGTATCCGGTACGATCTCTGGAGTAAGTGGAGCTGCAGGACTTGTTTCGGTTATCAACTACGGTGGAGTCATTTCAGATTCATACGCTAACGTATCGCTCGTGAATGAAGGTAGTTTTTCCGGCGATTTTATTGCTGGCGGCCTGGTTTCAACTTCTATAAGCGGCACAATTACGCGCAGCTATGCAAGAGGATCCATTTCACCAGCACCCGGATACGACATCAGGGCTGGCGGCCTGATTGGTAGGTTATTTTCCTCAAACACCGAAACGAATGTGATTGACAGCTATTCTGCCTTATATATCCCTGGCGTTACGGATAGAGGCGTCGTTGGAGAAATCCAAGCTGGCCAACTCTTAACTTCAAATACCTATCTAGATGCCACTACCTCGGGTCAAACAAGCTGTGCACCGACATCTCAACCCGGCTGCACAGTGGTAAATATTGCAAATGCATCACCAAACTACTTTTTTGATACCAGTACAAATTCCCCGCTAGCGAACTGGGATTTTAACTCAGTTTGGAGAAAAAATCCGAGCCACCCAGAGCTCAGGCCCCTCCCAGCTGCACCAACTGTCACTACCGGTGATGCCTTCTCTATCAATCCGACAACCGCTGCTGCCGATGGCACAACCACTCCTGGCGCAATCACGGAACGAGGTTTTGTTTGGGGTACAAATTCGAATAACTACTCCTCCGGACAGGTCGATAATGATGTACTGTCATATCTCTACCTCAACTCATGGGGCAGCTTCGGTTCTGGAAATAATGAATTTCGCGAGCCAAATAGTATCACCCATGATAACGCTGGATTTATATATATCCTAGACCGCCAAAATAATAGGGTGCAGAAATTTGATGTATCTGGATATTACATTACACAGTGGGGCTCAAGTGGTAGCGGGAATGGGCAGTTTTCTAACCCTCAAGATATTGGCGTAGACTCAAGTAACAATATTTATGTGGCCGACTATGG
>CAYSMD010000013.1:5877-12098 GCA_964432055.1 uncultured Candidatus Saccharibacteria bacterium | reverse complement strand
CGTAGACTCAAGTAACAATATTTATGTGGCCGACTATGGTAATAGTCGGGTGCAAAAGTTTTCTAGTAACGGCACCTATTTAGCACAATTTGGGTCCAATGGTTCTAACGATGGTGAATTTTTAGGCATTACTGGGGTAGGCGTAGATGGCAATGGAACTATCTATACGACTGATCGACTCAGAAATGATATTCAGGCGTTCGATCCTAGTGGATCGTTTATTCGGAAGTGGGGCTCAGCAGGTAGCAATGATGGGCAGTTTTCTGAACCAGAAAGTGTTTTCGTAGATCAATATGGCGCCGTGTACATAGCCGATACCTCCAATCATCGGGTGCAGAAATTTGATCGATTTGGCACATATATTACCCAGTTTGGAGGTGGGACTGGATCAAGTGGAAACGGCGAACTAGCTGGTCCGCAGGATGTAACCGTACTTGATAATGGTATCGTCTATGTAGCTGATTCAGAAAACAATCGAATTCAAGCCTTCACCGGTTCGATCAACGAAGATATCCTATCACTTCCGTGTAACTCTACAATTTATTTTCGTGCATATGCCATTAATCCAGGAGATACAGTGTATGGAGAAGAGCGAAGCTACAATACTCTTGCTTGTTCGCAGACCGTTGGGATACCAACAAACCTTGCGGGCACTTCGGCACCAACAAGTATTTCGCTAACTTGGAATGCTGCAAATAATGCCAATTCGTATTATCTGCTGTATAAAAGGTCTGACTCAGATGTGTGGATTACCTATACCCAAGCCATCAATAATACATCAGTGATAGTTACCGGTCTAGAAAACCTGGTCTCATATGATTTTATTGTCGCGGGATCAGACGGCACCATTACCGGGGATTGGTCCGATCCGTATACGATTTCCACCATCGAACAGGCTACCTACTTCATCACCAACTGCAAGGAATTGCAATCAATTGCAATTAACCCTGACACATTAGAGTTTGGAGACCTAACAGGTAGATATTTACTGCAAAATGATATAGATTGCACCGAAAGTATAAATTGGACCTGGCCAGATATCCTACCGGCACCTAATAATAAGGGCTTCCTTTCTATCGCCGAATGGGGTAATGATCTGCCGTTCATGGGAATACTTGACGGACAAGGTCACGCAATTACAAACATGTATCAGGATAACTATGCAGGTGGTCTATTTCTTAGGACAAGCGGTGCAACTATTCAAAATCTAGCTCTTGAGAATCTCAATATCGCGAACGCAGCCGCGGGTTTTGCTGGTGGCTTAGCATGGGAAGCTAACAACACTACATTTAGTAATGTGTCGGTCTCTGGCTCTATCAACATATCCTATATTGCGGCTGGATCGGCAGATATCGCGGTCATTGGAGGACTCATTGCAGAAAGTAATAACAGCACTGTCTCTAAGTCATATACTGACGCGAGAATCGACATTCCACTGACAGGCAGTCAATACGGCATTATTGCCGGCGGCATGATTGGGCTAAGCACAGGAGGATCAGTTACGGATACCTACTCAACCGGACCTATCGATGTAACCGGCGGTAGCGACCAAGCAGTAGTAGGTGGCTTAGTTGGCTACACGACTACTACAGTAACGAACTCATACTCTACCAGCGACATCAGTCTGGAGAGCCCAGCAATGTTTCGCATGGCAGGAGGACTCATCGGTACCGCTATCATGCCACCTATCACCAATTCATTTAGCACTGGCTCAGTGAGTGGAGTCGAGGGTACATTTCTTGACGGCGGACTAATTGGCTCCGTGGCCTACCCCGAAGGGATGTCTAATTCTGTGCTTGACAACTACTACGATAAATCCACAAGCAATAAAGACAATTGCATCGGTCAATATGTCGAAATAACCACCATGAATATTAGTAGTGCGCCATCAGAAGCTTGTACCGCTATAAACACGAATGCTTCTCAGCCAAATTACTTTAACAATAATCAATCGAATCCACCGCTAAATGATTGGGATTTTACGAACATTTGGCGGACAAATAGCTCGACTCCCCCCACGTTTCGGGCAGAAACTACTATAGCTAATGTCCCCGGTGTTCCTCGATCTCTCGAAACAACGAATATCAATGAGAGTAGTATTGATCTCAACTGGCAAGTTCCGCTCTCAAACGGCAATAGTTCAATTACAGACTACAATGTTCAATATAAGCAGAGCTCTAGTTCTACTTGGATTAACTCAGTGCGCTCACCATCCACGAGCACAATACATACTATCAGCGGGCTGAATGTTTCAACCAGCTACGACTTCCGTGTTGCAGCCATCAACTCAATTGGTCAAGGTAGCTATACTGAGCCAATTAGTGCTACCACCCTCGTAGTGCCATCAGCCCCACGCAACCTATCCGTGACGGGCTATGCCGACCAGGGTCACATGCAACCCCGCCTAGGCTGGCAAACTCCACTCCAGGGCTCACCAATACTTGATTATGCTATTGAGTATCGCGCTGAGGGAGATATGAGCTGGAGCTCCTACAATGAAGCTGTGTCTACGGCGCTGACTCGAGACGTACCTTTTGACCCACTTAGTGACCCCTATAACAGCCTTATATTAAACAGCGCGCATCTCGAGTTTAGAGTCGCAGCCATTAATGCAATTGGCCAGGGGCCGTGGACAGATCCAGTTACATTCCAGCCTGGCTTTGCTATCTCTGAGTGTCAACAACTCCATGACATGCTTATGTCGTACGGCATCAACAACGAACCGGCCTATAGTGGTGCTCACTTTGTTCTAACCCAAAATATTGACTGTTCAGACACAGTAAACTGGAATAGCGGGTCCGGATGGGCACCTGTAGCAGTCGAACCAGAAAACCCCTTTAGTGGCAGTCTTAATGGCCAAAATTATGCCATTACAAACCTTTATATAAACAACTCCACGCGCAGCTATGTAGGTATGTTCGGAGTAATTGAAAACGCCACAATTTCAAATGTGTCACTTAGTAATGGATCTGTTTTCGGCAATAATAACCTCTACTATGGCGGCAGCGCTTCAGCTGGAAGTATTGCTGGTTTAGCCCTGGATGGAAATACTATAATCAATGTAAATTCTAGCCAAACAGTTAATAGTAACCAAAATGCTGGCGGGCTCTTGGGTGTTGCTCTTACTACGACTACTGCATCCAGTATCCTAGACAGCTCTAACGCGGGGGTCATTAGCGCCGATGGCGCGGCAGGCGGGCTCGTAGGGGTATTCGACGGGGAAGGCTCGTTGTCTATTCATCAATCGATCAACACAGGGTCCGTATTTGGTGTGAATTCCACTGGAGGACTAGTAGGCTTGGCGGGCGACTCAGTCAGCCCTGAACCACTTATCAATGAGCAACTTAGTATTAGTAATTCAACAAATAATGCTAATATCCAGTCGGAATGCGCTATTGGGGGGAGCGGTATTATTGGTACGGCCTTTCTCCCAACTGGCATTACAAATACTAGCAATAATGGCACCATATCATGCAACGCAGATGGATCTTTCTCTCAGCCTTACGATACTGCAAATGATTCGGCAGGTAATGTCTACGTAACCGACACATACAATCATCGCATAAAAAAATACACATCGACTGGGTCGCTCATATCACAATTCGGTGAAGAAGGCACCGGTAATGGGCAGTTCCAAAATTCTAAAGGAATCGACATCGACGATTCAGGCAATATTTATGTTGTCGACGAGTTGAATAATCGAGTCCAGAAATTCGATGATAACGGTAACTATATTTCTCAAATCAGTTGGACTGACGGGGTTGATGGGTTGTATTCTCCGCAGAACGTGCACGTAGCCAGTAGTGGAGATGTGTATGTCAGCGCCTATTATTCTACCGAGCGTCGAATTTTCCACTTTGATAGCACTGGGAGTTACCTGGGTCAGTGGGGTACTTATGGGCAAAGTGGAAATGGACAGTTCGTTGATCCTGGAGGTATTGCAACCGACAGTGCCGGCAATGTATACGTGGCAGATGCCGATCTCATACAAAAATTTACCAGTTCTGGCTCATTTATATCGCAATGGGGGATATCAGGATCTGGCGATGGTGAGCTCTACGGTGCAAGCGATATTATTATTGATAGCAGCAATACAGTATTTGTTCTAGACAAGAACAATGCCAATGTTCAGTCCTTTACAACAAGCGGGACATTCCTGAGCCGCTGGGTTGCAGATGGAGGAACACCAACCGGTTTTTCCATGGACACTAATGGGAACTTCTACATTGCAGACTGGAGCGAGACCTCTCAAATTAGGAAATATGCAAGTAACGGGCAAGCACTATTAAAATGGGGGACGTACGGAAGAATCAGCTCGGGTCGTCAGGGCGGTGGTATTATTGGCGGCTCAATCAATATAAATATAAACATAACAAACACGGTAAATGCAGGCGAAGTTCGGGCAAAAAACAGCCTCGGTGACTTTGATGATCGGATAATTCTAGGAGGGCTCGTTGGGAGGAGCTCTCTACAGCTTCCAGATCTTGCAGACGTGAGTCTTAATGACTATATCGGAAGGCTCAGAACTAAGGTGGACGGCAGCTATTCAACAGGTCCGATAAATGCTCAGCAAGAAAAATCCCCTACTTCAGTCGTAGTGGGAGGGCTGATTGGTGCGGGCGACGCGGTTGAAGTAAACAATTCTCACGCCAGCAGCAATACCACTCTCACGACTTACTGCGCTCAAGGAAGCCAAACATGTTATGGCTACAACCACGCATCTGGTGGGCTAGTAGGGTTATCTATTCTTGCAAAAATTAGTAGCAGCTACAGTACCGGTACGATCACGGCCTCTTATCCGGAACGAGCTACATCCCTATTGGGTGGCTTGGTTGGCAATATCTTAGGCTGGGGTGATATTAGCGGCTCTCACTCAAATAGTGCAATCCAAGCAACTCGATCTGAAGACTGCATGCAATCGCAGTGCTCATACAATACGACCAGTGCCGGTGGACTGATTGGTCACTATGCAGTGCACGGCACACATGCATCACAGCTCACGACTAGTTACGCTACCGGTAGTATCCAGCTAGATGGTCCGAATCGTAATTTTGAGAATGCCGGAGGAGGGGGCGGGCTAATCGGATCAATTGTCGGGTCGGGGCTTACAATTGACGACGTTTATGCTACTGGCAATGTAAGCGGTGACCCTTCTCTTAGCACTGGAGGGCTCATCGGACTTGCATATTTTCAGACTGATACAAGCATTACCCGGGCCCGTGCGAATGGCTCAATTACGCCAAATTCCAGCTATGACACAGGCAATTCGTACACTGCTGGTGACGGTGGTTTGATCGGTAAACTGCAAGCCGAGGGAGCTGACATGGATGTGTTGGTTTCTCAGTCCTATGCGACGGGAGATGTAGAAGGCGGCCAAGCTGGAGGTCTGATTGGCTGGACCTATGCTGTAAATTCCAGCCTAAAATCTTCACGAATTACCGTTCAAGATAGCTACGCGCAAGGCAATATCTTAGCAAATTCTCTACAAATTGGTGGCGTAACTTATATTAATGGTGTTGGCGGCGGGCTTATTGGTGCTGCACAAGATACGACGCTGCGAGATGTCTACGCTAGTGGAAACATTACCGGACCGAGCCCTATTCCATGGATTATGCCTGTAGAGCTACCAGCAGATCTTATTCGAACCTACACTCATACGAACGGTGGTGGTTTAATTGGAAGATATACTTTATCTCGCGCCATCCCAGCGAGGATTCAAAATACGTTCGCGGTTGGTGAGGTATCGGCCGATGGAGAGGGTGTTCTCGGTGGACTCATCGGTAGCTCTTATGTTTATACCGAAGGTTCACTGAATGTTACTGCCGATCCTGGATTCTTTGAAAACTATCTGATCAATAATTATTATGACCGCAATCGCACAGGCCAGCCAATATGTAGTAGCCCCTACGATCTAACGATTATTACCAATGTCGTCACTATCTCGGAATCGCTTGTGGCAGGTAATTGTTCTGCCGTAAACGCTAGCGGCGGTCAACCAAACTACTTTATAAACAACGCGTCAAACCCACCGCTAAATACTTGGGATTTTACGGGCATATGGAAGACAAACTATACTGCTTACCCAGATTTTGTTGGCAGCTCGGCTCCTAGCCCAAGCTCGGCTCCAAGTCCAAGCTCGGCTCCTAGCCCAAGCTCGGCTCCTAGCCCAAGCTCGGCTCCAAGTCCAGCAAGTAATCCTTCGACAGAGGTATCAACCAATG
>CAYSMD010000013.1:0-5777 GCA_964432055.1 uncultured Candidatus Saccharibacteria bacterium | reverse complement strand
CCAAGCTCGGCTCCAAGTCCAGCAAGTAATCCTTCGACAGAGGTATCAACCAATGGGAGTAATGACCGGAACAACGATAAGAGCACCGTTACTCCAACCCCCACTCAGAGCGCTGACCGTGTTTCAAAACGAGTAGGTACTCTTCCTGCAATTCTGGCGTTTTTCGGATCCAATCCTTCAGTTATTCATGCAGCTTCCTGGAGTTTACTCATTCTGCTCTTGCTGCTCGCAATTTTTTATCTCTACCAAACCTGGAAGGAGCAGAAGATTTATAAACTGACGCGTGGATTAATTGAAAGACACCAAAGGACTCGTCAAATCGAATCAGACTATATGAATCTGGCCTCACACTACCTTAATACACCAATTGAAATATTGCGCGGAGGAGCTAGTCTCGCATATAGTGTTTTGCCCGAGATGAGAACTACTATCGGGTTTCTTGAGGCTTCACTCACAATTATGGCTACAGATATACAATCCCTACTCACTGAGACGCAGACACGATCTGCTTCTACGAGTCATACATACAATAAGCTCGATAAATTATCTATTCCCCACTTGCTTAAGCGTCCTGGGGTATGGCTGCCTATAACGAGTACGACAATATTGATGCTCATCTTTCAGGCCATTCTTCTTACCGCATCTAAGTTGCAATACAACCCCTACCGGATAGGCATCCTTGTTTCGATCCTGGCATTTTTATCGGCAATGCTGATAGCCGCTTACTACGCACGGGCGCGCATGAAGCAGCTTGGTCAAAAAGTAAGCGACGAATTGAGAGCCGAGAAAGAGATTGCAGCAAATAGAATACACTTCATACAACACGCTCATACTACGTTAAATAAAGATATGGACTCGATTCGTACTATTGCCAACAGTCTTATTGCTACCGAAAAAGTAGGTCCATTCATGAATGGATTGAAGATGGCCGAAGGAGTTCTTTATAAACTCAATATGATTGAAAAATTCTCATCATTATCTGCCAGGCCTTCGCCGCTCGATGCGACAATCGCGTTAAATAACCAAATACCTAAATATAAAGAGCTTGCAGAAATAAAGGGCATAACAGTTTCAACTCATATTGACCCTGCTATCAAGCTGGCTCTAGAGCCAATAGCCCTACAGCAGCTGTGTGACTCACTTGTTGATAATGCTATTAAATTCACCAAGAATGGGGGCAAGATCAGTGTCAACTTGCTTCGCAAGGGTAAATATTCTCACTTAATTGTTCGTGACACAGGAATCGGCATACAGCCAGAAAAAATCAGCCAGCTCATGGCTCCATTCTCTCGAGCGACCGATGTACTGCAATATGATTTTGAGGGGATTGGACTAAGTCTATATATCAATAAGCTCATTGCAGTACAGTCTCGTGGTGATATCTCCATTAAATCTACGATTAACAAAGGAACCACAGTAATAGTTAAGCTTCCGAATAGTTAGTAGATTGCCATAGAGTTATCTCGGCCTGTAGGGATCAACTGCCTCTCTCTAATAGTTCGTATTTCTGGGGAGTACAATTCATTACCTATGAGTAACGGTATCCAGGTTGCAGGCCACCACGCCTAGCTAGATAGTGCTATGGCTGAAGTGAGAGATCTGCAACCTTGCGACGCTGTTGGCTACGGTAAGTATGAGCTTTCACAGGAGCTGTTTCCGAGAAAGCTTGAAGTATATACATAGTAGTCGCTTAGACTCAGTGAAGAGTTAGAGTTCTAGATGGTAATCATTAGTAGGCGTATGGCTACGATGATTTAACCCTAGATATCTATGTATTCGACTTAACACTTTCTGAAACCGAGAAATCCTGGGCAGGTAGTCGGCGTTGCTTTTGGAGAGGCAGTTGCTGGGGTTGGTGTAGAAGTTGGCGCTACGGTTTGCGTTGGCGGCGTATTTGTAGGGCTTATTGATGGCGAAATGGTGGTTGGTGTCACTGTCGGAGTTGGGTTACTTACTACTGTTGGGCTAGCGGTAGTCGTGCTGGCACGGGCATTTGGATCCCACGCCCAGACTGATACCCAGTCAATCTGCACATTGCCGGTTGCAGTGGGTCGTGGCTGACAGTTAGGGAAGCAGGTTTCGGTCTGAATGCGCCAATTCATGTCTTTCTCTGGAAGCCGGTTAGTAGAGCGTAGAATTTCAGTGCCATCAAGCAAGAAACTAATGTAGGTTGGTGTACGTTCGATTGTGGCGGTATGCCAGGTTGTAAATGTAGCGTTCGAGCAGCCTGCGTCTTGATCACTACCGGCCGTTGCGTTTTGACGGTGCATAAAGGCGCAAATCCGACCATTCAAATCTCCTTCCGGAAAATCAACTTCTCCATCGGCAGGCCAATTTTCGGTTTCTGGCCACAAGAGCCAGGCGGTTTTGAAGCCTTCTACAGAATCAGCACGAAATCGAATACTGTAGCGACCATAGCGCATGGAAGTTGGCGTGTTGTTAATTTGTGGCCAGCCGCCATTTTGAGCTGGGTTATAGCTAGGAGTGCCAGGGAGAAGAGGTGTGAGTGTCGCGACGAGTGGTGTACTGACGCCATTGATGTTCTCGGTTCGGAGGCGCTTATTAAGTATGCCATCTCGAACGCTCACCACTCGAGATGCATAGTAGCGAGAACGAGCCCCTTCGGTATTGGCTGCGGTGTCTGGGCTGTTATCAGGGTAGACGCCCCATTTAGTGGAGTATGTAGAGCCTGGGAATGAGCCTTCTGGAACTGGGGTCGTGAAATCTTCCGTGAAGATTTGTCGCCAACCATTGAGATTACCCACCGGCATTGCTTGCGCGGAAGGCGAAGTGGTTGGAGCAGCGGAGGCAAGCAGGATGTAGAGGATGCTGACTACTGCTAGTGAAAAGATGATGATTACTAAACTAGGTATTTTATAGGTGTTCTGGAAACGTAACTTTTTCGACAATTTTGTTTTCTTCTTTGGTGCTTTTCGGCTTGGCATATAGCTAGAACCTGCTTATGATTAATCTTTGGTATTAGTATGCTTTGCACCTGTATAGATTGCAAGTTATTGTACGGTGAGTCTCATGCCTATTGAATGAAGCAGATTTATATGGAGTCTTCTACTTAGTCAGTGGAAAGTGATCTTTACAGCCTGCGCCATACGTCAGGATCATTGGGCTGGCTCGTATACAATGCATTCTTCTTTTGGTATACTAAGGATAAATAAGCATGAGTAATTTTGTACTATGATTCAAGCACCAACGTTCTCGTCGAATCGTACTCGCCTTGCAAACTTCAAGTTTGTGGCAGCTGCTGTTTTCCTCGCACTCATTGGCGCTATCTACTTCTATGCTGCGCCGTATGTGAAGGCAGCGGGGGAGATTACGCAAGTGGGGTGTACAGGTTTTTGTTTGTATGCCGATGCCCTGGAGTCCCCGCGATCGGTGGCCGTTGATTCGCAAGACAATGTGTATGTCCTGCAGCGCGGCTTCACCGAAGCTGTTGTTAAATTTGGTAGCGATGGCACTCTTGTTGGTGCTTGGGGCAGCTATGGCTATGGCGAGGCTGGACTCATATCGGACGGTGCCTATGGTATCGCCATCGACGCGTCAGACAATGTCTATATTGCCGATAGTGGTAATAACCGTATCCAGAAGTTTACAAGTGAAGGCACGTTTCTTGCTAAATGGGGAACGAATGGTGGTGATGGTACCTCCGGCACCGGTAATGGAGAATTTAATTATCCGCATAGTATCGCCATCGACGTATCGGGTAACATCTACGTCACCGACCAGTTTAATCATCGTGTGCAAAAGCTAGCTAGTGACGGGACTTTTCTCGCCAAATGGGGCGCTAACGGCGGCGATGGCACCTCTGGCTCGGGTAATGGGGAGTTCTCCGCCCCAAGTGGTATTACCACCGATTCTGTGGGTAATGTCTACGTGTCCGACTCCACGCATCGTGTGCAGAAATTTGATAGCTCCGGCACCTATCTCGCCCAGTGGGGTACTGGTGGCTCAGGCGATGGCCAGCTGAGTGGCGCCTATTTCGGACTCGAGACTGACACGAATGACAATGTCTACATTGCTGATCAGGGGAATCATCGTGTTCAGAAGTTCGACGACACAGGTACCTATCTTTCGCAATTTGGCGTCTACGGTTACGAGGCAGATAACCTGCAGTCACCAAAAGATGTGGCAATAGACTCGAGTGGTGCTGTGTATGTTGCGGATCAATATGCTAATGCAGTGAAAAAGTTCAGTAGCTCGGGAGTGTATCAACAGACGTTTGGAGAAAGTATAGACGGTACATATTTAAACGATCCAGATACTCTCCTTGTAGCTACCAGCATAGCTAGTGATGCACAGGGTAACTACTATGTTGCGGAAACGGAAGCCAATAGAATCTCGAAGTTTAATAGTAACAACACAAAAATTGCTACTATTGGCAGTGGTAATTTGTCTGAATGGGGCTTTGAGGAAGGTATTGATGCGGGCCAATTTAATAATCCATTTGGATTAGCGCTAGACAACAGTGGCAATCTCTATGTTGCGGATAGCGATAATAATCGTATTCAAAAGTTTGATAGCGCCGGAACCTACCTCACACAGTGGGGTGGGAGCTATGGCGTCTACGGTTCGGGTGACGGCGAGATGCAATTTCCAACTGGGGTTGCCGTTGATGCCTCGGGTAATGTCTATGTGACCGATGCAGAGAATTACCGTATCCAAAAATTTAGTAATACGGGTACGTATCTCTCGCAATTCGGAAGCTATGGTTCGGGCAACGGCGAGTTTGGGGGGATTTATGGCAGCGTTGCGTTCGACACATCTGGCAATATCTATGTTCCTGATGGTGAGAATTCGCGCGTACAAAAGTTTGATAGTAGTGGAAATTATCTTGCACAATGGGTGGTGGAGAGTTTCCCGCTTGGCGTCACTGTTGACGGTCTGAATAATGTGTATGTCTCATCACTTGCATCTGGTCCGGTCAGTAGACTACTTAAGTTCGATACTAGTGGTAATCTCCTCTCTACATATGCCGCTACTTCACTAACGGAAGCTAAGTACATTTACGGTTATGGTATGGCTGCCAGTAAAACCACTCCCGGCCTAATTCAAGCTACATCGTATTTCTCGATACTCAATCTCTGCGACCAGGACGTCTCAACCAACAATTGTACGAGCCCCAGTAGTAATTCCGGCCAAACCCTCACCTACCCCGACTCTGAAAAAGGCACCACGGTCTCTCTCATCCTCCCCGAAGATGTCACGAATCCTACGGTCTCCGCTGTAGATCCAGACACGATTCCCAAAGACGGTGATAACCAGTTCCCAGCTGGTCTGACGAGCTTCCAATTTACAACCACCCCCGGAGCTACGAAGACCGTCACCCTCTACTACGATCTACCCGGTAACCCTAGTGGCTACACCGCCCGCAAGTACAAGACAAACTCTCAAACCTTCATTGATGTCCCGAATGCTAGCATCACAAGAGAAGACTACAACGGTAAGTCCATGCTCAAGCTCACCTACAGCATCACTGATGGTGGCATCCTCGACCAAGACGGCGTGGCCAACGGCACCATCATAGATCCAGTTGGGCTGGCGACGACAGCTCTTGCGGATACTGGGGAGAATCTGTTGCTCTACATTGCGAGCATTATGTCGCTACTGGGTCTAGGTGGATGGATGGCTACGCACCAGATGGGTTATACTAGAAACCATAAGCAGAAAAGCTAATCACGCTGTATGACACACACCACCCTCACCCCAGCCAAACGCTTTAACCCCAAGTACCTGCTCGCTGCTCTCATTCTCATCCTGATAGT
>CAYSMD010000012.1:10905-20350 GCA_964432055.1 uncultured Candidatus Saccharibacteria bacterium | reverse complement strand
TGACCGTCCTCGACCAATATCGCACCGGGCTAGACACCGAGATTAATCAAGCGATTCGTGAGAGCGCTGCAACTGGCACGACCGGCAAGCAGAGCGACACCGTCAGTGCTGAAGATATTTCTGAAGATGCGCCAATCGCAAAAACCGTGAATATCATTCTGGAATACGCAGTTAAGAACGGCGCCTCAGATGTCCACATCGAGCCACGCGAAAATATTGTCCAGATCCGCTATCGCATTGATGGTATCCTGCGCGAATCGATGACATTGCCGAAGCAGATTCTCCCCGCCGTCGTGAGTCGCATTAAGATTTTGGCAGCCCTGAAGATCGATGAGCATCGTCTGCCACAGGATGGACGCTTCAAAGCAGTGATCGGCTCAAAAACCGCCGCGGTCCGCGTTGCCACGCTACCGATCATGGATGGCGAGAAAGTCGTCATGCGTATTCTCGATGAGTCGACGAAGGCCGCTTCGCTCGAGGAACTGGGCTTTGCCGGCCAAGCCCTCAAGGCTATCAAAAATGGTATGAAGCAACCTGATGGTATGATCCTCGTCACTGGCCCAACCGGATCTGGTAAGTCGACCACACTCTACTCTGTGCTCACAATGATGAATACACCAAACGTCAATATCTCCACCGTCGAGGACCCTGTCGAATACCGCATTCAGGGTGTCAATCAGACCCAGGTGAATATCCAAGCCGGTATGACATTCGCCAATGGACTGCGTGCGCTGCTGAGGCAAGATCCAAATATTATCATGGTTGGTGAGATTCGTGACTCTGAGACTGCGAATCTCGCAGTGCAGGCAGCGCTGACTGGTCACGTCGTGCTCTCTACTCTGCACACGAATAATGCCGCGACCAGCCTGCCCCGCCTCCTCGACATGAAGATTGAGCCATTCTTGATCGCCTCAACTGTAAACACTGTGGTTGCTCAGCGTCTGGTACGCAAACTCTGCACAAAATGCAAAACTCCATTTACGCCCAGCGGTGCATTACTCGATGAGATACGCTACAACTTTAATCTTGATCGAGCCCTTGCGCGCATGAATGGCCAGGCAGCTCCAGGACCCCAACCCCAACCCAGCGTTGCCCCCCAGCCGGTTGTGGCGCCAACACCGAAACTGATTGCCGATACAGCTCCTGTGCGACAGGATACCAGTCGAAAGGTTATTCCTGTTCCTTCAGGCCTCGATCTGGAACGAACTAGCATTCTTGATCGCATCGCCAAAGACCCAAATATTATCGACCGACCGAATGGTGACGGTGATGACAGCTCAATCGGACTCGCGACTCCAAAGATTGAAGAACAGCTACCTACACCACAGCCAGCCAAAGAAGCTGTCGCTGATCCATCGGTCCTTGATGAAATGCCCCCAGCCGCTCACCCAAACACCAACTCCGAGTCGCTTGTACTCTACCGCGCAGTTGGCTGCAAACAATGCGGCGGCAGTGGCTTCTCCGGACGCATGGGCATCTACGAGGTTCTTGAGATTACTTCCGCGATTGGGGCACTTATCACCAACAAAGCTACTGCTGATAGCATTCAGAAGGCCGGAGTATCTGACGGCATGGTCACCATGCAGGAGGACGGACTTACAAAAGCATTAGCCGGCCTCACCACCATCGAAGAAATAATGCGTGTCACTCGCGAGTAAGGTGATGAGCTAAGTCATGGATACTTTCGCTTTCACAGCCCGATCGCGATCTGGCCAGATCGTGTCCGGCCAACTACGTGCCACCACGAAGCGTGATGTCGCGGGTAATCTATTCGCAAAAGACCTGACCCCTCTCACGATCGAAAATACCAAAGAAGCCTCCAAGGGCTCCAAGATCAAGAATTTTCTACCCGGCAACCGCGTCCCAATGAAAGAGCGCGTCATGTTCTCTCGACAATTTGCCACAATGATCGGTGCAGGCATCCCAATCGTGCGATCCCTACATATCCTCAAGGAGCAAACGAGCAACAAGGCTCTTCAAGTCGCGGTTGAGGCCATCGCCCATGATGTTGAGTCAGGTACAACCCTATCTGATGCACTCACAAAATACCCCCGCATCTTCAACCCGGTCTACATATCGATGGTGCGCGCCGGTGAAGTCGGCGGCATCCTCGATGAGGTTTTAAATCGGCTTGCCGACCAGCTAGAGAAGGATGCTGAGCTCGTGAGCAAAGTTCGTGGTGCGATGATTTACCCGAGCCTGATCGTCGTTGTGATGATCTTCGCGTTGATCTTCATTATGACTGTGGTTATTCCGCAGCTCCAAGTAGTATTTGACTCGATTGATACCGAGCTACCCTGGAACACTAAGCTCCTCCTGACTCTTTCAGCCGCCATGCAAAGCCACGGCATCTTGATCGGCCTAGCTGTTGCTGCCATCGTTATTGGCGCATGGCGAATCTTTAAGTCAAAGGTAAAAGTGCGCCGTCAAGTACACAAAATCATGCTCAAGCTGCCAATCCTGGGCAACATCATTCGCAAAATAAATATTGCTCGCTTCGCGCGCACACTCGGCTCACTGCTCGGCTCTGGCATCCCGGTACTCGAAGCTCTGAAGGTGGTCAGCGAGTCACTCAGCAACATCCCAATGCAAGAAGAAATTGCTCATGCCAGCACCGCTGTGCGTAATGGCTCCAGCCTTGCCAAAACCCTGCACGGTAGCAAACTCTTCCCTCCTATCGTCTCGGAAATGATTGCGATCGGTGAAGAAACGGGTGAACTTGAGAAAATTCTACTTAAGCTGGCCGACTTTTATGATCGCGAAGTCCAGTCCCTAGTTGCCAATATCTCCTCAGTCATCGAGCCGCTTATGCTCATTGTCATGGGCTCGCTCGTCGGCTTTATTATCGTCAGTGTGATCGGGCCCCTGTACGAACTGACCAGCGGTTTCTAGCGTACAAGTTATTGACGCCTCATAACCATAAGCACTATAATCACACTTGTAATCATTAGCACTATAAAATTTGGAGGATAATCTCTACCCATGCAAATCGCAGCCCGTAAACGTAAAGGGTTCACCCTACTCGAGCTCTTGATCGTAATCGTCATTATTGGTATCTTGCTCGTGCTCGTACTACCAAACCTTATTAACGGCCCTATTCGTGCCCGTGATGTAAAACGTAAGCAAGACTTGAATGCTATTTCTTCAGGTCTCGAGCAATACTACAACGATAATCAGGCCTACCCACTGGCACTCACTTCGTTGACTGGTTCGGCTACATACCTAAAAGAAGTTCCGAAGGACCCAAAGACCAAAGCTGACTACACGTACACTCCATCCGACACGAATGGAAACGCTATCTACACAAGCTTCGTCCTCCAGGCAACACTTGAAAACACGAACGACAAAGAGATCAAATCCGGTACTACCGCCACGTACGAAGTTGTAAACAAGCAATAAATATTGCTTCTACTTCAAGAAAAGCTGTCACTCGCATGAGCGGCAGCTTTTCTCTTTCTGCTTAGGCTTATACAATAGAAGAACACAACCATAAGCACCATGCTCAATTACCCACTTATCTATAGGCCACAAGCGAGCTTCGGCTTGGATATCGGCAAACACTCCGCAAAATTTCTGGAGCTCAAACGCTCCGGAAAACATCTTGTCGTACAAGGTTTTGGCCAGACAGATATCGCCGAGGGCATGATTATCGAAGGGGTGATTGCAGAGCCGGAGGCGCTTGCGACCTTTATTCGCCATGCGATTGATAAACCTGAGTACGGCCACATCAAGGCGAAAGCTGTCACGACAGGATTACCTCAAGCACATATTTTTACGCGTACAATCTCGCTCCCCGCAATGAAGCCCGAAAAGATGGCTGAAGCTGTCCAGTGGGAGGCCCAGCAGTATATCCCCATGCCAATGAGTGATCTGTATCTTGATTTTGAGATCGTTAGCACAACAGCCGATACTGCTGGTAAAGTCGCTCAGAATGAAATCTTCATGGTGGCCGCCCCCCGAGCAATCATCGATAGTTACATGAAGCTCTTCGAATTTCTCAGTCTCATGCCAGAAAGCTTTGAAACCACTCTGGCTGCCAACACCCGAGCGCTCCATCCGCCAGCCGATGCCGAACACATCAGTATTATTTTCGACGCCGGAGCTGGCGCGACCGATATTGCCGTCGTAAACCGCCATGTCATTGTATCGACGACACTCGCGATCGGTGGCGATCTGCTGCGCGACAAGCTCGCCCAGCAGCTATCAGTGAGCGAGGAACATGCACTTGAGCTCATCACGAAGTTTGGTGTGGCCAAATCTGGCCTTCAGCAAAAAATCTTTACGGCACTCAAACCCGAGCTCGATAGAATCGTCCAGGAAATTAAAAAACTCATGAAATACTATGATGAGCGTTCGAAAACATCGAAAAAACTACCCATCGAAAAAATCCTCATGACCGGAAGTGCCTCTCATATGCCGGGATTCGCTGAAGTTATCAGCTCGGCAACCCACCTCAAAGTCGAAACATCCACCCCGTGGGACCATCATCCTGTACAGCAAAAAACCCCGCTTCCCGCAGCCACCACTGCAGCCTTCACGACCGCGTTTGGACTGGCTCTACGTACCATTTCGGGGGATCACAGCTAGATGATCGACCTACTCCCTCCAGGGCTCAAGGAGCAGCGGCGCTACGGACAGTACAACCGTATCGCGCTTCGGTATGTACTCATCATCTTCAGCGTGTTAGCGCTTGTTGCGGCGAGCTTTGTGGGTGCGTGGATATGGCTTGATCGACAAGAGACTGAGCTCACAGAAGAAATAAGCAGTCGGGCAGTGAGCGCTAAAGAATTCGGTACCATTGAACGCGACGCAAAAGCCCTCGCTGACCGACTTGGCTCAATCGAGAAGATTCAAAACGAGAAGACGCGCTACCCAGCCCTCCTAGAAGATCTTGGCAAGGTTACGCCACCGAATGCGTATATCTTTAACTTCTCTGTCGACTCAACTGGCAAAACGATGAATCTCACAGTCTTCGCCGAAAATGACCAAGCTGTCGCATCTTTTAAAAATGCCCTCGAAGCATCACCACGCTTTCGCTCAGTGGCTCTCGGCGGCTACACACAAGAACGCGATCCATATGATGGCTCACCGACGAATCGTGTCGTCATGACCGTGAGCCTCGAAGACGGAGCTCTGAAATGAAAGCTAAGCTTTTCTTCTTCATACTCATTGGCTTTGCCGTAGTCCTGATGGCAGGCGGAGTCTATGGCTTCATTTGGGCTCGTGGTGAGTTGCTTGATAAAAAAGAAGCGGTTGCAGCTAAGCAGCTCGAGCTCGATGATACTCAGAAGCGCATAGAGCAGCTGGTGCAGCTATCGCGCCGCTACGAGACCGCAAAGACCCGCTCTGCCGAGATTGATCGAGCGCTACCGCGCGCATCCCAGCAAGCCGAGATTCTCCTGGAACTCAAAGCTGCTGCCGCTCAGACTGGCGTCTCGGTGAGTAGCCTGCAGTTTACCGGTGCAGCCAATCCGCTCAAGGCGGAGATTAATCAGGCCACGCCTCAAAAGGATCTCTATGTATTGCCGATCTCACTGAGACTCTCAGGAACCTATCCGCAGCTTGTGACGTACCTGAACCGACTCGACACGCTCAGCCGCTTCAATAATGTCGTCAGCCTCAACGCAACCAAAGTCCAAGCTAACCGTGACGTGCTCGACATTAATCTCAACCTCGTTGCGTACTTAAAGCCATAACGGAGCTAACTATGAAACTGAATCTCAAGATGAATCTATCGCTCAAGCCAACTGATCTGAAAAGGCTGGCTGGCAAATATGCCGGTCCGGCCGTGATTGTTCTCTGTGGTGGACTCATTCTCTATACCGGCTATTTTCTCTCTAACCTAGTTTTTGGCGCCACAGACACTACCGAACTTGAGCGCAAGCAAGCTCAGTCAGATCAAGCTAAGCAGATTCGCTTCAATGACAAGATCCTTACGACACTCGACGCACTCGAGCCAGCAGCGAGCGAGCCCGACACCAGTAACGTGGGGCGGAATAACCCCTTCACACCAAACTAGCGTCGGCTTACTTCTTCGGCGCGCGCCACGTATTATCGTTATCGATATCTGGCTCTGGATGATGCGTACCATCCGCCTCGACAGGCTTTGTTTCAGCGAACTTTTCATAGATCGCTACAATCTCTGACTTCACTCGGTACGGCTGCGGCACATAATCAAAGTGGAAAAGCTCTTTTTCGCCAGCGGTCTGAATCGTGATTGTCCCGTACTGCATAAGTGTCTGAATCGGTCCTTTCACACGTACCGATATGTCCTGCACGCGACTCAGGCGAAGCGTCGAGATCGTGCGCTGAAAGAGTCCCAACTGATCCATATCAACGATGTGCTCATCGGTGACAAACATCTTGTTCTGCCACCAGACGTAGAGCGCGCCAAAGAGCAGCAGCATCGAAAGCACCACAAGAAACAAGCCAATTGGCACCGCTGGAATCGTAACCGGCGTATACTGCACGCCGAGATTGTCAGTTCGTGGTAAACCAATAATGCCCGCTGCACCTGCATAGATTGCGACCAAGCCTACAAAGAACACACCTACTCCAACAAGTACAAACGGCAATACCGCCATCACATGCTTGTGAATCACGATCTGCACGACTTCATTGTCGGTCTGGCCGGGGTAACGCTCATTCATATCTATAATTTTACGCTATTTATCAAGCTCCAGCGAGGTTTGATCGGTTGATGAGCTCATCTCGGGTGGCGGTGTGAGACCCAAATGCGTATATGCCTTCGGGCTGACAGCTCGACCACGTGTCGTTCGACGCAGCAAACCCTGCTGAATGAGATACGGTTCGATGACATCCTCAATCGTTTGCCGCTCCTCAGATAGCGCAGCGGCAATCGCCTCAACCCCCGCCGGACCACCATTGTAATGCTCGATGAGCGTAGTCAGAACACGTCGATCGGCGCTATCTAGTCCAAGTGCATCAACCTCCAAAAGCGCAAATGCCGACTCGAGGACATTCGCATCTACGACGCCGTTATTGTGGACTTCTGCATAATCACGGATCCTCCGAATGAGTCGATTAGCGATACGCGGGGTCAGTCGTGAACGCTGCGCAAGTGCGTCGAGAGCATCCTGCTGGATTTGGATATTCATAAGTCGCGCAGTTCGTTCGAGAATCTGGGCTATCTCCGCAGGCGTGTAGAACTCGAGCCGTTGGACAATGCCAAAGCGATCTCGCAACGGGCCCGAGAGAGCACCGAAGCGAGTGGTCGCTCCCACGATCGTGATTGGCGCGAGCTCGAGACGGAGAGACTGCGCGGAAGGTCCCTTACCAAGCATGATGTCGATAACATAATCCTCCATGGCCGGATAGAGTATCTCTTCGACGGTGCGACTCAAGCGATGAATCTCGTCAATAAACAAGACGTCGCCTTCCTGGAGGTTAGTGAGCAAGCTCGCCAGATCGCCGGCGCGTTCAATGGCCGGACCAGAAGTAATCTTGAGCTGACTACCAAGCTCGCGCGCAACGATATGTGCCAGCGTAGTCTTACCAAGGCCTGGCGGGCCATACAGCAGCACGTGATCCAACGCGTCACCACGCTTCTTCGCCGCTGCTATTGCTAGCCTGAGCGCATCTATCGCCTGTCGTTGACCAATGTACTCATCAAATGTCCCAGGTCGCAGCGTCTCCTCAAAGCCAGTGTCCTCCGGCACCTCCTCAGGCTTCGTGATATCGTCCTGGCGTTCGATCATCGACCGAGCTCCCGGAGTGCCTGCCGTACACGCTCACTAGTCTCAAGACCGGGCTCAATACCGTGGAGGGCACTGCTGGCCTGATCAGCGCGATATCCGAGCTGCACTAGCGCGAGAACGGCCGGATCATCTTTCATGGCACCAGATGGCGCGTCGGTCGTGAGCTTGCCTTGCAACTCAAGCACGATGCGCTGAGCGGTCTTGCGTCCGACGCCACTCACCTGGGAGAGTCGAGCGATTTCTTCACCTTCAATAAGACCTGATAGCGTCTGAGCATCATAGAGTGAGAGAATCGCATGGGCCATTTTCGCGCCGACACCATTCACACTAATCAGCCGACGATAGAGAGCCCGCTCCCCCGGCTCCATGAAGCCGTAGAGATCATAACTATCCTCGCGAATATTCTCGGCGACATACATCGTTACCTCTTCACCCTCCGTGAGCGAGGCAACGATGCGCGATGGCACTGCCAGCTCATAGCCGACACCATGCACATCAAGTATCACCCGATCAAACTCGCGCGCCAGTACTTTCCCCTTGAGTAGCGCTATCATACGTATCATTATACCAGCTTGCCACACCAGAGGCTCCAAGCTATGATGCTCGCAGTGTACCTACTACGATTTTAGGGGGTGACCGATGGGTGGTAACCGCAAACTCGAAGACGAAAAGCTGAGCTGGGAGCTGCAAGCTGCCTGTCGCACCGAACACACTGGTATCTTCTTCAGTGGCAACACGGTCATGCAGGATCGGGCAAAGGCAATTTGCCAAGGCTGCCCAGTTCGAGAAGATTGCCTGGAGTACGCTATGGCCAACGATGAGAAGTTTGGGGTCTGGGGTGGCTACACCGAACGAGAACGTAATCGACTGCGTCGAGTTCGGGCGTTACGTGCTTGATAGCTCAGCCATGAACGCGTAGCATATGATGCACACGCACCTTTCCTCAGGGGGGATTCATGACCAGTTCACAAGCTGATCCCAGGCTTGGCTCGCATAGCGCCTGCCTCGACACTCCTGCCGAAATGTTCTTCCCTGAACAGGGCGGATCGGCAGATGAAGCCAAGGCTATTTGCCAAGGCTGTTCCATTCGAGAGGCCTGCCTCGAGTATGCCCTCGCCAACAACGAAAAGTTTGGCGTCTGGGGAGGACATACTGAGCGCGAGCGGCGACGAATCAGGCGAGCCATGGCACTATCGCGGATGCGCAAGCCAGCCTGACAGCAACAACCATGAGTCCCGTACTTACATATACCGTGTTCGATCCTACGAACGCGGTATTTTTCTTTGGCCGGCATGTGTGAGAGCGATAGCGAGCGCATCAGCGGCATCATCTGGCTTTGGCACCACCTCTAGCTTGAGCTGCGCCTTAACCATCTCTTGGACTTGTCGCTTGGTCGCTTTGCCGTAGCCGGTAATTCCCTGCTTGACCTGCAAAGGCGTATATTCAGCAATCTCTACTCCGGCTTGTTGCAGCGCCAGCAGAGCTACACCACGCGCCTCCCCCACCGTCATGGCTGTCGTGACATTCGTGGCGAAGAAGAGTTTTTCGACCGCTGCAGAGTCGGGATTGTGCCGCTTTATGAGCTCAGCCAGATCAGCATGCAGCTCCGCAAGGCGTGCCGGGTGCGGGGTGTCTTTATGCGTTGAGATCACACCACAATCAATGATCTCGCGACGCATGCCATCAACACGAATCACCCCGAAGCCGGTAGTGGCTGTGCCCGGATC
>CAYSMD010000012.1:7281-10805 GCA_964432055.1 uncultured Candidatus Saccharibacteria bacterium | reverse complement strand
AAAAGAAAAACCTGCCTAGTAACTAGACAGGTAGGTTGGGCGCTAGACCCACCAAGGAGTGCCCGAGGCATCCTGGCTGTGAGCCCTGGAGAGCCACTCGCGCTCCGGATCAACCTCGCACTCGACAATCATGTTCTCGTACACGGGGATCTGGCTCGTGCCAGTGATCTGGAGCAGAAAGGCCAGGCCCTCAATCGCAGGAGCCGGCGGCGGATGGACGCGACCCGAGATAGTCCGAATGTCACCACCATCGGCGACCCGATAGGTCAGCCGGACCCAATGGCCGTAGAGATCCCGACGGGCATCTGTGTCAGGCGGCATCGAGATCCACCTCGGTGGTCGGGTAGTCCGCGAAGATCTCGAGGAACTTCGGGCCATGTGCCAGGTTCAGCACCATCGGGCGGCCTTCTCGGCACATCGGACAGATGTCCATGCCGTAACTCATCACGTCGAGCTGGAGGCAGACGTGCAGAGCCGACACACCGAAGGTCTCGGCAGTGACGTCACGGGTGCGGTTGACGATACACGCCACCCCGATCACCTCACCACCAGCCTCACGGACAGCGTCGATGGTGCGCTGCGTGGAGCCACCAGTTGTGATGACGTCCTCGATGACCAGCACGCGTCGGCCACGCACGGCAGCAGCGAAACCAGCACGTTCGAGTACGAAGCTGGACTCGGCCTTGTCGGCCCAGGCGATGCGCACACGGTTGAAGCCGGCTTCCTTCAGTACCTGAGAGAAGCCACCGACGAGGTAGACGCCACCCACTGCGGGAGCGACGATCACCTCAGGTCGCTCCGATGCTGAGTGGCCGTGGAACCAGTCTTGCATCCAGTACTCGTAGACCTTGGTCATCCGCCAAGGGTCGGTGAAGAGCCGATCACAGTCGATGTAGACATCGGAGTGTCGACCCGACTTGAGGTGCAGATGCGAATCCTCCAGGATCGCGTTGGTGACTCGCAAGTCATGGGCGATCCACTCTTCGTGGGGTGCAACGGTCAGTTTCATTCGGTGATTCCCTTCTTCTTGAACACCACTTCGGCCTTCACGTCGGGCTCGTTTTCACAGGCAGCCCAGAGCGCCATACGCATGTCGTCAGCGTCCAAGTCCTGCTCACGCAGATCCTTGATGACATCTGCCGGCAACACGTCCTTGAAGAGCTCCAGGAGCCGCTGGGCGCTGAGGTCGTTGGCGGGACTCATGAGATGAGCCCCTTCTTGCGAAAGAGTGCGTTGGGGTCGATGCCCAGATCTTCGCACTCGACCCACAAGCTCCAGAACGCAGTACTGGGTTCGAGCTCCTCGGCGCGAACACCGTCCAGGATCTCCGGCGGTAGGTCATCCTCGAAGAGCAGGATCAGCTCCTCGGCAGTTGAAGGCAGGTTTTCGAGATCTGCCTCGATTTGCTCACGTCGTGGCATGAATACTCCAGTTCATGGGTAGGTGCAAAATAACCGTACTATTCTACAATAATTACTAGATATTTTCAATAAAAAACCAGCTCCCTCATTCATTGAGAGAACTGGTACGAGACCCGAAGACGTTACCTGGATCTCACGAGCTGAGGGCAGTGTGAATCTCCCGATTCATTCGCTGCACCTCACCTACCGCGGCCGCCCAGATGTCCCTGGGCGGAGAGGTGATGGTCTGCCCTTCGGCATTCTTGGGATAGAGCACCGAGCGACTGGCGTTGATGACGATGCCCTGGTTGTTGTGCCTGCGTCCGTTCCGCACCGCCTTGGTGAGATCACCGCCCTGCGCGCCGACTCCCGGAATGAGGATTGGCAGATAGTAGGCGAGACGCCTGACCTCGGCGATCTCTTCGGGAGCAGTGGCGCCGACGACGAGCGCGCAGTTGTCGTTGTAGTTCCAGTCATACGCCACGCGACAAGCGACGTAGGCGTAGAGCGGCATCGTGACTGGCTGCCGCGCCGCGATAGTGGGGCCAGTCAGCCGCTCGATGGGAAAGCCCCAGGCATCGGCCTCTGCGAGTGTCAGTGGGATCGGGAGGTTCTGGAACTCGCCTGCGCCGGGGTTGCTGGTCCGCGCGAGGACGATCACGCCGCGGTCGGCCCGGTCGAGGAACGGCTTCATGGCCTCCATGCCCATGGTGGGATGCACCGTGATGGCGTCGCAGTCGAGGATGTCGAACGCGAAGCGCACATAACCCTCGTTGGTGTTGCCGATGTCGCCGACCTTCGCATCGAGGATGAGCACCACATCCGGGTAGTTCTCACGGATGTGGTGGATGATGCGCTGCAGGGCTCGCAAGCGAACCGTTCGCGGAGGATCCGCGGCCGATGTGCTCTCATGGAAGAAGAAGGCCCAGTTCGGCTTGTACGCGCAGACGATGTTGCTGGTGGCATCGACGATCTGACGCAGGTAGCGATAGATCCTCTCCTCTGCGCTGTAGTGACTTTCGTAGCCGGTCTTGGTGATCGCGTCGATGTTCGGGTCCAGCCCAACACAGACGAACCTGCCGGCATCCCAGTGGAACTGCAAGCGGTCGTAGAACCGTCCCATGACGGTCTCCTTTCGGTAAAGGTGCAATGCGCACTAGTGTACCCGTAAGAGCTGGTATTACAAAGCTTAAGCGCTAACGCGCTCGAGGATCTCTTCTGGAATATCGAAATTTGCCGTGACATTCGCAACATCATCGAGGTCTTCGAGAGCATCGATGAGCCGAGTAAGCGTACGCACCTTCTGCTCATCTTCGAGCAAGATTGTCTGGCTCGGGATCTTTTCTATGTCAGAGTGCTCAATATTGTCTTCACCAATTGCAGCCTTGGCGGCTTCGAGATTGGCGGGCTGCACATAGACCACTACCTGCTCACCAGAATCATCAATATCATCTGCCCCGGCCTCAATGGCGGCAAGGCTCACCTCGTCGGTGTCAGCGTTTGACTTACAGTAGATCACGCCCTTTTGGTCGAACATATAGGCAACACTGCCCTGAGAACCAAGTGTTCCGCCGTGCTTTGAGAAAGCCGCTTTGACATCAGCTGCGGTGCGGTTGCGGTTATCAGTGAGAGCCTGAACCATCACAGCTACTCCCGCCGGACCGTAGCCTTCGTATGTCAGCTCCTCGAGCTGAGCACCGTCACCCGTGCCCGCACCCCGCGCGATCGACCGCTCAATATTCGCCATTGGCATATTGGCCTGCTTGGCCTTTTGGATCGCCAGGCGCAGGCGGAAGTTTGTGGTCGCGTCATCACCATCACGGGCAGCAAGCGCAATCTCATGCCCAAGCTTGGTAAAGATTTTACCGCGCTTAGCGTCTGCCGCACCCTTCTTGTGCTTAATGGAATGCCATTTACTATGTCCACTCATACGCCGAATTATACCTGTTGGAGCCTAGTTTTGGAAGCCCGACGCAGTCCGAGCGCAATGATCATAGCAAGCCCCACATAGCCTGCGATCATTGCTGCCGTGTCTAGACGAACATTCAGCTGAGCTTGTGGCATTGTGCCAAACGTCACAATAAGCTGCAGAATGAGCTCGACCAGCCATCTGCTTGGTAGCGC
>CAYSMD010000012.1:0-7181 GCA_964432055.1 uncultured Candidatus Saccharibacteria bacterium | reverse complement strand
TATCACACCCGTCATAATCGCCGCTCGCACCACCGAAGCACTGGCACCAGTCATAACGACAAAGAAAAGAACTAAGCTCAGCGCAGCGAGCACCGAGATAAGCGTACGGCGTCGCCAGAATGCCGCAACTAGCAGCAACACGATCGTGAGATTATAGCCAGAAACCGCCACAATATGCGTGAGACCAGCCGCCTTGGTCGCTGCTTGCACCTCTTCCGACAGCCCCCGCTGTCCACCGAAGAGTAGGCCTTGCGAAAAGGCTGCGGCTTCAGCGGGTAGTGCTCGCCCTAGGCCACGCTCCATTAGCTGCTTCACGCGAATAGGCAATGGCGGGGCAAAATTCACAATCTCTACATCGGCATACCATATTTGCGCCTGCGCCCGACCCTGCGCCCGACCCAGCTTCCCCGAAACTACAACACGCTGCCCCTCAGCTACCGAGCCACTGAGCGTCTTTATCTTTACCAAACCATCGATTGGCTCACCATCTCGCCGCACATCATCGATGTAGAATTCGTAGAGACGCTCAGTGTTCCAGCGCGGAGCCACGCTCACCTCTCCAGACAGCACGACCTTCTCTCCGATGAGATCCTGCGGCTGCAGCAGACTGTTCTGCTCAGCAAAATACAGCTGGCCGCGCACAAGCCCACCCACGACTGCTAATGCGAAAAGCACAATGAGCCCAAGCCGCGATTTGAACAAATATAGAACGGCTCCCACCCCAGCTATCACAAGAGGCAATACGAGTGCGTGCAGCTGAGTTAGAAATTGTGTTGACAGCCACAGCCCAGCAAGCCAGCCAAGCGTCAGTGTGCCAATCTGCCATGTTCGCTTCATATCCGGCTATCGTAGCGCGAGTACGCGCAGCAAGCCAAGCATGAAGGCTATCAGAATTCGCCGGAAGTCGCCTGAATGAGCCGAGGAATTGCTTCGAGCGGGTTTGAGCCGACGTCGATGGGGCTAAAAAACTTGAGGACCATCCAAGCTACGAGAATGAGCCACGCCCCAATAGCTAGGACTGCCATTGGCCAGAAAAGCCACGCGGGAATACGATGGTATGGATGCATACTAGCCCCATTTTAGCATGAGGGGTATCAAAGAGCGCACGAGGGGCCTCCGCCAGATTGACTTCGAGCGGTTTTTCAGGTTTAATAATGGAGTTCTGTCACAGTTTTTTTTCGGAGAATTTATTCGCCGCAAAAGCACTCCGTGCCCCAAAGCGCGGGCCCATAGCTCAGTTGGTTAGAGCGACAGCCTTTTAAGCTGTGCGTCCTGGGTTCGAATCCCAGTGGGCCCTCCATAATAAACGCCTCACCTCACGTGGGGCTTTTATTATTTCCCCACCATTAGCGGTATAATTACTTTTATGACCCACCGAGTACTTATCATCGACAATAATTTTGTTCAGGCCTGTGGTGACTGTCATGATTTTCACAAGCGAGTGGCGTGGCCGTATCAGGTGGTACGCCCCTTTGACCGCGAACGGCTCCCCGACCCTAAAGATTTCAGTCACATCATTCTCACCGGCGGCAATGGCGCAAAAGCCCGCGACAAGCCAAAAGCCATGCTCCGAGAGCTAGACTACATTCGAGCCTGTCATGAGGCAAGTAAGCCCATGCTGGGCATTTGCCTCGGTATGGAGCTCATAGCAATCGCGCTAGCCGGTGATGATGCTGTCCGCACCTTCAGCTCAGCCGAGATCGGCTGGGTACGCATCCGGCGGATTGGTGAAAGCAGGTTGCTCGATGGATTACCCGAGAAGTTCTCAAGCTTCGCCAACCATGTCAGCGAGGCAATTGAATTACCACCTGGCTTTCGTGCCATCGCCCGGACTCGTCGCGTAGAAGTAGATGCGTTCGAACACTCCTCAAAACCAACCTTCGGCATTCAGTTTCATCCCGAGAAGACTCCTGCAAAGACACTCACAACGGTCCGCCGACGAAAGCGCCAAGATATCCCGTCACGCTGGTTCATCGATCCCTATACCGTATCAGCCTACGATCGGACTGTCGGTCAGAAAATTTTTGATAACTTTTTTGCGCAGTAAGAGAGCTTAGGCGCCGATTTTGTCACGGCGGCGCTTGCCCTGAGCACGAGTGGCAATATACTCTATCATCTTGCCAGCGATGTCTTCCTGCGTCTGGGCTTCAATACCCTCAAGGCCAGGCGAGCTATTCACTTCGAGTACGAGTGGTCCTCGCTTCGAACGAATAAGATCAACACCAGCGATCGATAGGCCGAGCGTCGAAGCCGCCTTCAATGCGACATTTTGCTCTTTCTTTGAAAGCTCGACTGCCGATGATTCACCACCACGGTGGAGATTCGAGCGGAACTCACCTTCTTGACCCTTGCGCATCATCGCACCCACAATCTTATCGCCAACAACAATGACGCGAATATCTGCACCATCGGCTTCTTCAATAAATTCTTGGAGCATGAAATTCGCATTGATCGAATTAAATGCCTCAATCACAGACGTAGCAGCTTTTTTCGTTTCGGCCAGGACTACACCCTTGCCTTGTGTGCTCTCAAGCAACTTCACCACGACTGGCGCGCCACCCACGAGCTCGAGCAGCTCTGAGGCGTCTGAGGTCTGAGAAGCAAAGACGGTCTTCGGAATACCAACGCCAGCTCGCGCGAGGAGCTGCATGGATCGCAATTTGTCGCGCGAACGTACCAGCGCCAGTGAGCTCGTCGCGGTATAGGCACGCATCATTTCGAACTGACGCAGGACGGCTGCACCATACACGGTGTAGCGGGCAGCAATACGTGGGATCACGGCCTCAACATCATCTACTGAGCGACCTTCCCACCGTACTGATGGATTGCGGCTCTCAATGGCCATGTAGGCCTTCGTGTAATCTACGATGACCGGCTGGTGCCCACGACTATGCACTGCCTCAACTAGACGCTTAGTCGAATAGTTATCTCGGCCAGCTGATAGAATTGCGATTTTCATGATTTTTTTATCTCCTTACGTGACAGTTCTACATTGACGAGGAAATTTCCACGCAACAGCTTACGCCCCAAAAGCATTGGCACCTTCAAGCTCTGACGATTCGTAAGCGTAAATTCCGTAGCGTAATCGCGACCTTGTATACGTACTATTGTACGAAGCTTATAGCGATCCTGCCACTGCCCGTTCGAACTTTTTACCTGAACGGCATCAAAATCCCGAGATACACAGTCTATAAGCTCTCCGGTGTGATGTCGACCCTCAGCAAAATGTGGCACCTGAAAATGTAGCTCAGCCTTATCGCCCTTGCCGGTAACGCGAATATTTTCAGCATGCAGTGCACCCCAATATGCACCAGTATCAGTCTTGGCCATTACCTCGGCGATGCCAAACTCTGGCAAGCCAACAATTTCATGGCGACCAATGACCTTTTTTGGCAATTTTGAGGCACTCGGCTTGTGATAACGGCGCTGCACAGTACGGCGTAAATACTCCACAAAACCTGGGATGTTGTGAGCAATAAATGCACCGGTCACAATTTGCGAGCCTTGATTAACTTCCAGTACAGATGCCCGCCCGGTGTTTTTATCCACGATCACGTCAACTCCAGAGACCGAGAGCTCCATCGCTTCAGCTGCCCGCACTGCAAGATCTAAAATTTTCTCAGGCGTCTTCTTTTCGTCAATAAGCTGTGCCTCGCCGCCAGCTGAGGTGTTATTTAGATGCGACTTACCAGAACCTTTACGAAATATAATCATGCCCGTCTCACCGCCGTACACCTGAACCCGCCAATCGCCATCATTCGGAGCAAAATCCTGAATAATCCAGTCGATTTGCGTACCTTCTACAAGCGACTTTGCCTGACGTCGAGTTTTTACCAAATGATTATCCCTACCCTTTTGTCCGGTGGTCGATTTTATCACTGCTGGATACTCTACAATTCCCGAAGCCAAAACTTCCTGCATGTGTTTATGTGAAGTATAGATTGTACGCAGGGTTGGCACGCGTGAGGCCCACAGCTTCATAGTTGTGACGAGCTTGTTTGCGGCTCCTTTTTGCTCGACTGCAGCATCAATAAACGGCACGCCTTTAGCGCGTAAGTAAATAGCAAGTGCCGCCGCAACATCCGGCATGCCTTCCCAGCCTTTAAAATACACGAAGTCATAGTCGGCAGGATCTTTTTTAGTCGTCCAGTCATACACTTGGGCTTTGCGCTTATCAACAACAAACACCAAGTCTTCCAGAGCCATTACTTCGCCTTCAGAAAAATCAAAGTCCGCATACTTTTTTAGACGACGCACAAAACCTGCACCGCGTGTTGATCCGGGTGCTGCAGCTTTCTGAAAAATAAACAGCACACGCGGTTGAGACAAGGCAGGCTTAGTCATGGTACTTTTCTCCGTGAGCTTTCGTAGCCATAAACTTGAGCATGGCGTGCATTTTTCGCTCTGGCTCGGCACCAAGCTGTATTGCCGGTGCTTCGTTTACTTCTAGCACAACATGTTCACCAGTTTCTTTATTAATCAGCAGATCCAACCCACAAAACTGCTCACGACCAACAAGCTGAGCCGCGCGGATACTGTCGGCTTTTTGCGTATCAGTAAGAACATCCGCATCAAAAAACTCGGCATCGGCATCCTGAGACGTATTATTTAAATGAGTTGTCTCGTCCTGGCGAGCCCGTTTTATTACCAGCTTAATTTCGCCACCTAAAATCAGTACCCGATAATCAAAATCGTTCGGAATAAATGGTTGAGCGATGAATGTTTCACTTGTATGTACATCAAGTATATTTACAAGTTCATCATAAGAGTTTACTAAAAAGTTATTATTACCACCGAAGGCCTGGATACTTTTGAGTACAAACGGAAAGGCAAACGGCGGCTGTTTTTTAAAGAGTTTTTTGAACTGACGGGATGAAGTTGTAATCCCATCTGGCAAAGGAATGTTTTGGTCTGCCAAAAGTGCCTGTTGCCCAAGCTTAGAGAGGGGCGTAAAGCGACTTACTTCGGTGGTAAAAAATTCGACACCATGACGCTCGAGATACTTAGCTGCTGCTAATGCCTGCTGCTGGGCTTTATGGAACAATTCGAAATACACCAGATCAAATTCACGCAAATCCATGCCGGTCATAGACTCTACAATCCGCATGCTGCCGTTTTCAAAGTAGACCTGCAAATCCTTGAGGGAGCCTTGATAAAACTCCATACCAAAATCGCCCGCTCGTTCCGCCATCGGATCAAACAGGAGCTTGTAGTAATCGGTTTTGTGCTTCCGAAAACTAAAAAAGACGAGGACTTTCTTCTTGGCTTGGCTCTTCATCAACGCATTTCTGAATTAGATGATGATTATACTATATTTCAAGCTTCTTGTCTAGTTTCGGAGAGGATATTTGTTCTCACATACGGTTCGACAATTTCAGATGGTAATCGCTCGGGAATCAGCAATTTTTCTTTTGCTATCCAGCCAAGTCGATATAAAGTAGCAATCGACTGCAAGCTGGATTTACCGATATAGAGCATCCAACGCTGCTCAGCAGGCAAAGCATCAGCTAATACCTTCTGTTCGGCGTACTCGAGCGCACCACTACGAGCAACATACGGGGTTCCGTGTGTCAGTTCACCACCGCTATTATAGAGACGCAAAGTGCCACCAATTGCTGCAGTTACTGCCTTATTATAGTCGCCATCCGGATCATCTAGCCGTCGCACTTTTAAAAACTCGTGTGCACACTCAACAATACTGCCACCTTCTAGACGTTTTTCTAACGCTGCCAGATACGTAAAATTCACCCTGCGATCCTTACCAAATAGCGCGTCTAAAGAAGCTGTTTCCATCGCCACCCCGCCAGCCTCAAGCCAGCCGGACGAACGTGCAGCACCAAGCGTGGAAAACAATTCGAGTCCCAAGAGTTCGGCATTGTGATTTTGCAAAACATGCGCTATTTCGTGATCGAGTACTGGTAACGCGCCGGCCGGCCGAGATTGCCCTAACGTTCGCTTAAACGCCTGCGGAATCATTACGCAGCGCTTTTTACCCACAATACCAAGTGTTTTTCGACTAGTCTTTGGATCAATGACTGAGCGCCACTTACCATCTGGTGCAGGATCATCAGATTCTGGATCATACTCGCTGTGTGAGCTGAGTAAACCATATTCTGCCAGCACGAGGTCGGACATTGTCTGCAACTCTTCCGCCGAAACCTTTCGCTTTGCCAAGATTTCCGGATCCACATCAGCATATGCATAGTCAGCTCGAGTTTCGCCCACTTGAAATTCATACGTCTCCCGCAGTCTTCGCAAAACATCTGGAATATGACCTTTATCTCCTTCGCGATCAATCCCATTTAAAAATTTATCAAGTCTATCCAAAAACCGTGCAAAATTTTCACGGTCTACAAAGCCAGCTTCAACTGATTCTTCACGGTCGGTGCGGCTGCGCAAGGCCGGTAAAGCAACCTTCATACGCTCTTTTTGTTCTTCGGTGAGTATATGCCCTTCGCGATCCTGACGGATTAGGCTTAATGCCTCACGATACACCGCGGCTGTCAGAATATTCACCCTTTCCACATGCATGGTCATCAGTTCCTTTTTGAGCTCGGCATTCTTTCCACCAATGCTACCAACCTGTTTTTGTACATCACGATAGTAGCCGCGCATTTCTCGCAACGCTTCAGCTTTTTCCAAAAATAGTTCGGGGTCCCGTAAACCACGCTCATACGAGGGGTCGCTCTCAGAATCGTAACTACCTGTCTGGTCTAGCTGACGCAAATTATCCTCTAAAATTTCCCGAGCAAACAGTTTTGACTCAGAAAGAGCCTCTAACTTCGGTCTACGTTCTGGATCGGTAATTCTGCGAGCCATTTCAGCCCGCACATAGCTGGGTCGTTGCTCTAAAGGAATATCTTGCGCTTCTGGAAAATTTTCAGCATACACCTCTGGCTGCACAAAATAGTCAACGCAATATTTTTCTTCGCGTATCGTCATGTCGTAAATTTCGCGCATACTTTTTTCTGGCTTACGAATATTTTCTGGAGAAAGGACGCCAAACGGGACCTCTCCTTGGGCTAGAGCATGCTCAAATGCCGTAACCTCAAAGCGATCCTCATGACTCAACTCACGTTCTGGCGGTCGGGAGAGGGCCTCGATAGCACTTGTAAATTCTTCGCCATCAGGGTTAAGTCGCTCCGGGAATACACGTATCCCTTCGCTCACTTCTTCTTTCC
>CAYSMD010000011.1:19602-21966 GCA_964432055.1 uncultured Candidatus Saccharibacteria bacterium | reverse complement strand
AGCACAGTCACCTGCCAGGTCGGTCGCTCCTGATAGATGTGTCGCACAAAATTTGAGCCGATAAAGCCAGCTCCACCTGTTACTAAGAGTCTCATCTCGATTCATTATACCCGATAATCAGATATGTAGCTCAACGTTTCTTACGAGCTTGTGCATCGAGGACCAAAAATAGGCCACCTAGAACGATTACAGCAAGCCACAGCTGGTCGAAAGCCTCTGTCGATACTACCCCTGCGCTGCGCAGTAAAAAGACGAGCGAGAGAGCCATGAGGCCCAAACCGGCTACCGCTCGTTTCGAGCCGGTCAGAACTACCCCGAAGAGGAAAAGAAGTATCGGAAGAGCTTGCCGTGGAATCAGCTCAGCAGTGCTCGCCTTCGCAAATATCCCCGACAAAAACCACACGCCAAGCAAAACGATTACAACACCGATAACAAGTTGAACTGTGTTGCTACTCTGCGTACGTGACACCTCAAGCTTTGCATTCTCCTGCTGCAGTTTTCTGATTTCGTCTTCGCGCGACATGTCATGCGTCCTCCGTTAATAATGCGAGATTCCTCAAGTACAGCATGAGCCAAGCAAAGCAGATGCTAAAACTCAGCAGCTCAAAAGCCGTGAGATTGAGATAGCCAACTCTACCGAATAAGATCGCACAGACAACGAGCGCGCCTGCAAGCACATAAGATAGCGTGAAGAATTCCGCCGAGAGATCAGGCGATGTCCACTTGAGTGTACCAATGAGAAAAAGAAACCCGATCACGAGTGCCGTTGCAGACCAATTATGAAGCGTGGCATTGATAGTCCCCTCAACATAAGGGAATAGGCCAACTCCCGCGAGGGCGAAAGCGATGAAGATAAACGCACCCTTAATGACCCGCATCTTCATCTCGGTATGATGCTTATTCAGAGCTGGGGCGAGAGTATTCACGATAGTTTCGGTGAGCGACAAAATTACCAGACCTGAGAAAATGAGCGTAAAGTTAAATGCTCGTGCAGCTTCGCTCTGGGCCATTCCGAGATAGCTAAAGTGCACCTGCCACCAATCTGCCTGCCCATTCGTCAGCATGGCAACGAATACGCCGCCAACCAAAATTGTACCGAGCACCGCCACTATCTGCTCGATGGTGACATTCGATGCCGCCGGGAGCATAACATAGGTACTGATACCTACAACTACACCAACTACGAGACTTGCTGTATATGGATCGAAGGCCAAACCGATAAATGCATTGTCCATGCCAAACGCCAGTAAGGCCAACGCAGCGAACAACAGTACACTGTGAGCGAATGAGAGTGTCAATGTATCCCGCCAAAACACCCAGCGCTTCGGTAGTGGCAGCTTCAGATTCTCATGTCGCCAACGAATTCCCCGCCGATATACGACCGCAAATAACACGAAATTGATTGCAACCGCTAAGTAGATAGACACTCTGGCCATGGATGCGACCCCGGTAATCTCTACAAGGTTTGCGCCACTACCAAGATAGTAAGCCAGTGCAATTGCCATCGATGACACGCCGACGATAGCTCCAGCCCGCAAGGCCTTTGCTTCAATGTAGCGAGCCCTTTCCTTCACTAATCTCTGTACGCGATTCATATATGTATACTACTCCTCTAGTTTTGTAATCGTCTAGCTAAACAGAAATATCACGGCGATTCCACCACCAGGCCCCGAGCAAAGTCGAGGCAATACTCACAGCCACAAATACAATCAGACCATTACGCATTACTGCACCTTTCGCCAAGATGCCCGGGCCGTCGTAATAGTAGAAAAACGAACCAAGGCGCAGCCAATCTACCTTCTCCTGAAGTCCGGCAATCACTCTGGCAACATACATGAGAAGCAGACCACCGGCGACCAAGCCATAGACACGACTACGGTCTTGTAGAAATGACGAGGCGGAAAAGGCCAGGCTATAAACAGTGGTAGCAAACAGCCACGCCACACCTGTTAGCTTCAGCCAATTCGCAACCACCACCGAAGCATCAAATAGCCACGCCATTGGTATTACGCCTAAAATAGTGACAATCGTAAACAAAGTAAGACACGCGAGTCCAGCAATATACTTTGAAAAATAGAGGTTCAGTCGGGATACCGGTTGCGCCAGCTCTAAGCCAACAGCCCCTGTCTCAATACCGCCAGCCAAAGCCTTGCCGGCGTATGATATTGAGAATATCACCGCCAAAATCGGCCACACCATGGATAGATATTCTGCGCTAAAATAGCTTTCAAAGTTTCCTATATTAAGCTGCTCAATGCCCATAGCGTCGAGAAAGCCTTTTGGAAATGCCTTCATGAGTTCATCGTACGAACTCATCTGACTCCTGAGAGACGGGAACAGTGAAGTATACATCAGGGCAAACGC
>CAYSMD010000011.1:18434-19502 GCA_964432055.1 uncultured Candidatus Saccharibacteria bacterium | reverse complement strand
TCATGATTTTTTGGCGGCTTTCTTCTTAGTGTCCCTCTTTGGAGCCTCAACGTCACGCTCTACCGAGATTGAGCATTCGGTAGCAAGCGCTACAATGGCGCCAACAGCAGCCAGCACCGGCACGAAGATTGCGCCGACCACGCCTACCGTGAGCGGAAACTCGGCGATAGTCTTGGTCTCTTTGTCCTTAATTGTAATCTTACGCACGTTACCCTCCATAATGAGTTGCTTGAGTTTAACCATAATATCTTCACCAGAAATTTTGAATTCTTCGGTACGTTTTTGCTGCGCCATATGAACCTCACTTTGCTATCTACTATTATATACCTCCAGCCAATTCCTATCTCGCTCATGCTACAATATTTTATAGATGAAGACACGAGTTATTAAAAACTTCGATGCGTTGGCTACGACTAAATTGCGTCGCGATGCCCTTGAGATTGCCGAAGCGGGCTATGAGGCAATTGATCTCAAGACGATGTTTGCGAGGCAACTAGATTTGCGGGGTGAACACCTGGTCGTTGGCAATCAAAGATATGACCTCAGCAAATATCGGAATGTGTATATTGTCGGCGTCGGCAAAGGCAGTGCCCTCGCTGTAGAAAGCATTGGTAAGGTCTTAAAAAAACGTGTCACCAAGGGCTTCGCTATCGATATTAAACGCCGTTTAGTACGAAAAATTCGCGTCTTCGCTGGCACCCACCCGCTACCGAGCGACCAGAACATCACTGCCACCAATCACATCATCAAGCTCATGAAAGGGGCTACCAAAGATGATCTTGTGATCGCCGCGATTTGCGGCGGGGGCAGCTCACTCTTCTGTCAACCAGCAGGGCTGACATGTGTCGAGCTCCAGCATGTCTCAAGTTATCTTCTCAAGGCAGGTGCGAAAATCCAGGAAATCAACACAGTCCGCAAGCATCTCTCACTCATTCACGGGGGCTACTTTGCTAAGTACGCCTACCCAGCTACCGTGCTCGGCCTCATCATCTCCGACGTACCAGGTGATGACCTCAACTTTGTCGCGTCGGGACCAACCGTTCTCGATAAAACAACGCGCGCCGATGC
>CAYSMD010000011.1:16609-18334 GCA_964432055.1 uncultured Candidatus Saccharibacteria bacterium | reverse complement strand
GCTAAGGCCGGGATCAACCCTGACGAAGCCGTCACCATGAACGCAGGTTATGATGCACTTCGAACGATTGGCGATCACCTGCAGACACGCAAGACAACTGCAAACATCTCCGACTTTGTGATTGCGATTCGAGGACCACACGCATGAAGCTCACCCAAGCACGAGCCCTGCAAATACTCGACTCACGAGGTATGCCGACCATCGAGGTCCGGCTGGTCTGCAACAAGGGCTTCTCGGCAAAATATAGCGTGCCGGCCGGCGCAAGCCGTGGCGACAACGAGGCTATCGAGCTACGCGATGGCGGCAAAAGCTATGGCGGGAATGGCGTAGGAAAGGCTGTTAAGCTTATCAACGAGGACCTTCAAGCCGAGCTACTTGGTCGGGAGTTTTCGCTGCAGACCGACTTTGACGACTGGCTGCGCACCGTTGACCCATCTGCTACCAAAGCCCACTTAGGCGGCAACACCACCCTGGCTCTGTCCGGTGCTTTCGCGCACTTACAGGCAGCTCATGCTAAGACTCCACTATGGAAGATATTCCAGAGCTTCACCAAGCAGCAGCCGGCTTTCCCGCGCATTTTTGCGAATCTCGTGAATGGCGGTAAGCACGCCCCAGGGCTCGATATCCAGGAGTTTATGGTCGTGCCTAAGACTACCCGCCCCTCAGAAGCCGTGGCACAAGTATATGACTTCCATCATCGACTGCAAGACGAGCTCGTCAAACGCTATGGCGACTCCGCAAAGCTTGTTGGTGATGAAGGTGGTATGGCACCGCACGGAGCAAAAAGCGCTGAGATTCTCGATTTACTTGCCGAGCTGCGCGATCATTCTCCGGCCTGCGAGCTTGCGCTCGATGTCGCAGCTAGTAGCTTTTTCGCCGACGGCAGCTATAACTTCGAGGGACACAAGCTATCTTCTGAGGGCTGGCAGGACACGCTACTCACACTGGCTCGCGAACACAAGATAGCCAGCATCGAAGATCCATTTGCCGAAACAGATCTCAAGAGTTTCAGTCGACTGAAAGACGAGCAACCAAACTTCTATGTCGTTGGAGACGATGTCACAGTCACCGACCCAAAGCGGATAGCAGCCCTCGCAAGTGATGGTAGCATTACAGGTGTCATCATCAAGCCAAATCAAATTGGCACAATATCCGAGACAATCTCAGCCGTCCTCACCGCCCAGCAGCATAATCTCTTCACAATCATTTCTCACCGCTCTGGCGAAACAAATGACACCCTCATTATTGATCTCGCCTACGGCATGGCGGCCGATGGTGTGAAAATCGGTGCACCTCGACGCGGTGAGCGTGTGGCAAAATACAATCGTCTCCTAGAAATAGAAGCTGGCCTATGAGCAAACTTGTATTCTTTGATGTTCATGCCACGGATGTAGGCCGGGTGACCAGGACTTTTCCGAGTGCAAAAGTCCTGGAAGAACCATTGAGTGCCGAGACAGTCATGCATGCGCGCGACGCTGAGATCGTTTCAATATTCGTGACTTCGACTGCAGATAAGGCCGTGCTTACCCAGCTTCCTCGACTCAAGCACATTGCCTGCCGGTCAACTGGCTATGACAATATCGATCTGCCAACGGCCCACAAACAAGGTGTGCTCGTAAGCAATGTCCCGAGTTACGGTGAAAACACTGTCGCCGAGTACGCCTTCACACTGCTCTTAGCACTTGCCCGCAAATTGCGTCCAGCTCTTGAGCAAGTGGAGAGTGG
>CAYSMD010000011.1:14806-16509 GCA_964432055.1 uncultured Candidatus Saccharibacteria bacterium | reverse complement strand
TTTCGCGCCATGAAACCTACAGCTATTCTTATTAATACTGCTCGCGGGGAAATCATCGATACATCAGCCCTTGTAGATGCACTCACAAAGAACCAGATAGCTGGCGCCGGACTCGATGTTCTCGAAGGCGAGGACCTTCTCGACATACATGCGGAACTCCAGTTCTTAAGCCATCATCGTGGCAAGAAAAGCCTCGAGCTAGCCGGTGACCTAGCCGTCCTTCAAAAACTTTCAAACGTCATCGTGTCGCCACACAACGCCTTCAACACATCAGAGGCAATTGATAGGATTTGGACAACATCAAAACAAAATATTCAGTCCTACCTGGATGGTGAGCCAATAAACCTTGTCGAAGCTTAGGCGGTAGACTTCTCTCGCTTCGGCAATCGTGTTGTCGCCGCGAGCCCAAGACCTCCAAGCACTGCGATTGAAGCGAATGCATAGCTGAGAGATTTGGCTCGTGCTTCCTCGTTGATATCGGTTACCTGTTGTGCCGTCTCCTCGTCAACTCCCACCAGTAATTGATCAAGTTGTTCATTACTCATAATCGTTGCTTTTTGATTGAGCCCAGATATGTACTGATCTTTTTGGGCTTGAGTGAGTGTTGTATTCTCATTTACCAGATTAGTGCTAATGGCGATGAGGAACCCAACAAGCGCTACACCTGCAATTGCCGTTCCAAGTGACATGCCAAGATTTTGAAACGTAGCCATGAGTCCTGAAGTCTCACTAGACTGTTCCTTACTAACCGAGGACTGCACGAGGTTTTGCAGTTGCGAAGATATGAGCCCAACCCCTGCTCCAGCGACGGCGAGCGAGATCACAAAAGCCGGATCGGCGGCAATGTCGCGCGAACGGAATGCGATTGCCAATACACCTACAAGGACGAGTACATACCCCGCTCGAATGATGCTACGCGGATCAAATCGCTTAGCCAATTTATCGCCACGCGAAGCCGCGATGAGCAAACACAGCGACAGAGGCAGAAGCGTCACACCAGTTTCAAATGCGGACTTACCTTGTTGGATCTGAAGGTAAAGCGCCATGACATACATGAGGCCGCCTAGAACAAACTGTTGCGCGAGAATAGTGAGCGTACCACCGCCGACTGCAGGGAGTTTCAGGAGCTTGAGATTTACTAGTTGATCTTTGCCTTTCTTCAGGCGATATGCTTCCCAGCCAGCAAACACCATCAGTACAAGAATACCGATCGCAATACCAACTATCGACGGAGAAATACCTCCAGCTTCAAAATTCACAATCCCAAAAAGGCTAAATGACTGACGAGCTCGGAACAGGCCATAGGTACTCGCCATAAGAATACCCTGCACCATCGTCGCTAGACCAACGACCGAAAGTACCACACCAAACGTGTCGAGCTTTATCTTATTGCCTTCTAGTTTGACGTCTTTGATCAGGCCATTGCGCAGCAAGATCCAGATCACGATCACCACTTCTCCTGCGAAAGCGATTCGCCAGGTTGCATAGGTTGTCAGAAAGCCACCGATAATTGGACCTAAGCCGGCGGCAACTCCCGCCATCGCCGCTACCGTTCCATATGCCTTCAAGCGATCTTGCGGCTTAGTAAAGTTTCCGGCGATTAAGGACAGCATTGCAGGAATAGCAAGAGCGGCACCAAGCCCCTCGAGCAACGACCAACCGAATTTTAATACCTGCACATTCGGCGCTAGAGCGGTGATGAA
>CAYSMD010000011.1:0-14706 GCA_964432055.1 uncultured Candidatus Saccharibacteria bacterium | reverse complement strand
GCAACGACCAACCGAATTTTAATACCTGCACATTCGGCGCTAGAGCGGTGATGAAGCTACCTGTACCATAAATGATCATACCGATAATAAAGGCCTTCTTCCGGCCGATAATATCCCCGACCTTCGCGCCTGCGACCATGAATGCCGCCATAACAAGCGAGTAAAACGTAATGGCGGACTGAATCTGTGAAACGGTCGTATTCAGATCTACGACCAATGTCGAGATAGAGACATTCATTACTGTCGAATCTAGGGTGAAAATGAACTGGGCAGCAGCGAGTAAGATTAATAATTGACGGGATTTTTTCGACATATCGTCCTCATGAATCAAATTTGTAACTATTATCCTTAATTATACACCCAATACACTAGCCACAAACTCGACCGGTGATTGCGCTATTGCTTGACCATAAACCTGGATAGTCGTATAACTAACCTAGAGATAAGGAGCAGATCATGACAACAGCCACAGGAACTCGGCGCAGCAAGCCAACACAAGTACAAGGACAGCGTTGGCGTAGTTTTTGGGTTGGCTTTCTGATTGCTCTTGGTAGTATCGCGCTTTCAAACTGGCTTATCCTGCGCTGGATGGAACTCTATGTATTCGATACACAAACGTATGTAGAGACTGTTGGCCCCCTTACGAAAGATCCTGCCGTTGCTAATGCACTCAGTGCCTACGCAACCGAGAAACTCTACAGCTCGATAGATTTGGAAGCAGAGATCCGCAACGCCCTACCCGAGAAAGCAAGCTTCCTCGCCGCCCCGCTAGCTGGCCAAGTTGAGGTGGCCACAGAAAAGATTGGCACAAAGCTTATCGCCAGTGATCAATTTAATAGTATCTGGATTGCAGCCAATCAAAACGCCCACTCCGCACTGATAGCCACGCTCGAGAAACCACAACCTGAGTTTAATGCCGAAAAAGAGCGGGTTGTGTTTGGTATCAATATTTCGCCCTTCTTAGAGCAAATCCGCACGCGGCTTCAGAGCAGTGACGCAGCTACAATTACGCCAACAGCACGCATGCAACAAACAGGCCAACTAGCAATCTCGTTGCGAGAACAGGTGCAAACAATGCGAGTTGCCTATCAGTACTCCCAGGCAATGTACGTTCTACTGCCCCTGCTGACGATTGCCTGCTACCTAGCCGCGATCGCAATCGCCTCGTCGAGATGGCGCGCTGTGCTCGCTATTTCGATCACCGTCACAGTTGTAACTGCCATCGAGCTCATCCTACTCAAGGCAGCTCGACCAGAAGTTCTAAGTCAGGTGGCTACCGAGTATCAAACCGCGGCAGCAGTTGTCTGGGATACCATGACGGCCGGCTTTAAAAATGTCACCACAAATACCATGCTTGTTGGAGTAGCCCTTACAGTTGTAACTATGCTTGCTGGCCCTTTTAGCTGGGCGCAGCGTCTAAGAAAGTCGATTGGCCTCGATCGACTCAGACAAACCAAATTTTTTGCCGGCATCCGTGAGATTCGCAATTGGTTTAGGCAATACATCTTTGGAATTCGGATTGGTGGCATCGTACTCGCCTTTATCGTCCTTATCATTAAGCCCGGCATCACATGGCAAACTGTAGCCATGGCAATTCTTGCCTACTTCATCTACTTGAGCACTGTCGAGCTGATCGCTACACGCAAAACCAACTAGTCAACGAGATACGTTGCGCCACCCCGGTCAACATAGGTAGTAACTGTAGTCATGATGACGATCATGATAACTGGGCCATATATCACGCCAAGGAATCCAAAAGCCTGCACACCCGCAAGCGCACCAAGCAGCGTCAGCAATGGCGGCAGCTGTGCTTCCCTTGGAGTCAGCCATGGACGAATATTGTCGATGCTAGAAACGATGAGCATATGATTCGCGATAACGATCAATCCACCCCAGAAATTACCAAGCAACATCGCAATAATTCCCATTGGAATCGTGATGAGTCCGGCACCGAGTGGAATGAATGACATAAGCGTAAAGAATATCCAAAATAGCACAAAATACTGACCCAGCCCGATCGCAAACATTGCGAGTGCACTTGCCAGCCCTTGCAATACCGCAATCAGTAGCTGGCCGGTGAACATAGATCGAGTCATTGCGCCAATGCGAGTTAGGTACAGACTTGTAAGCTCATCATCAAATGGGCTGATGCTATAGAGCGCCTTCAAAATGCCTGCCTGTCGAGTATGAAATGCAAAAAATGAGAACAAGAAAACAATTGTTTGCAGAATTAATCCTGGGACCGAAGATGCAACCTGAAGTGCGGTATCGACAACGCCGCCAAAGATCCCCGGCAAACGCTGTGACGCAAACTCTTGGATTTGCGCGGTACTAAATAGCTCGGTGCGGCTTATGTAGCGAGACAAAAAACGATTCACTTCATTGTAGCCATCATTTATGGAGAAATTTGAGTTCTGCAAGCCAGCAATCATCTCGCCAAGCTGCTGGACCGCCAAAGCAGCAATAATTGCGAGGGGAATCACTACTGTCAAAATTGCTAACAATGTAACGATTCCTGCGGCTAAGCCTGGCTTAATCTTCCGGCGTCGCACGAGACGCACATAAACTGGATTAAAGAGATAGGCCGTAATCGCGGCAAATGCTAACGTGGCGAGAAAATTCCTCAAAAAATATGCGCCAATGAGGAGAGCAATCACAACAGCAATCGACCAGTTTCGATTGGCTTGCGGACTTGGTTTTGCGTGCTTCGTAGTCATGGTGTTGCCGTTATTGTACCAGATAGCACGCCACCATACACAGCGAGATAGTCGGCCACCATGACTGGCGTAATAAAATGCGACTGAACATAGTCATGCGCCGCGGCGCCAAGCCTATCGCGAAGATCATCGGACCCAATCGCCGCTATCATGCGCCGCGCGTCACTCTCGCTATCGCCGGTGAGAAAAACCCCCGTCTTGCGATCTCTAATCTGCGAGACAATCCCACCAACAGGGCGAGTCAGTACTAGTGCCCGCTTCCACATCGCCTCTGTGACAGTCAGTCCAAAACCCTCGCGCGATGAATACTGTATGACCCCTGTCGCTCGTGCCTGCAAAGCGTTGACTATCAATTCGTTATTTTCGATGTTCACCAAAATTAGCGCTTGCTTCAGATCGCCGGCAGCCTGCTTCACTTTGTAAAACATAGTTTCGCCCTCTGGATCATCTGTGGCGTAGTTTCCCAACATCACGAGCTGCAGCTCTGGCATTTGCTTCAGTGCAGATCTATACATCTCAATAACACCGATTGGATCTTTAAATTGGTCATATCGGGAAATCTGTGTCACAAATGGCCGAGAGATATCTATGCCGAGGCCAGTCAGAAGACTGCCAGCCTGCGCCTCAGGCAGAGGCTGGTTCTTGGGCTGTAGAGGATCTATTGAAGGAGCGACGATCGCCGTGCTATCAATACCAGCTGCGAAGCTAGGCATGGAGAAAATTGACCGACTCACCCCAGACAAACGTTTCCGCACCCATGCATACGTACTTGGTTCGGCATCCGTCAGATCAATGTGGCAGCGCCAAATCACAGGCTTGCCATGTAGATACGGGATGAGCCCGAGAGTCTGCGGGTCATGCAAGATATAGAGGTCACCATCGAGCGGTATCGTTGGCCCAACTCGCTTTGAGTATTCATCATAATATTCGATGTCGTCCGGCAATGAATCTCGGCCGCCCTGCAACGCATTATGAAACTGCTTGGTAATCGCAAAAAACCGATCATCGGGTGGAAGAACGAGCCAGCGGGCATCAATATTTAGGCCGCGCATCAAGGGTAGCTGCGAGCGTAAGAGCTCAACTACACCGCCACCGTCAGCTGTAGAGTTTATCTCGTACACACGCTTGCCCGAGATCGCTGCTGCTAATGCTTCAAGTCGACCGCGCCCTCTACCGCCAAACCATGGATCGTAGCTTTTTAGCGACTGCGCGCGGATAGGCTGTTCCTGCATATGTCTATTGTACCGTAAGCACTTTAAGTCACCTACAGCCCATAGAGGATAGGTTTTTTCTGGTGCATGGGCGTATAATCACTACCAATGGTCGATGCACTCAAATCCCTCGGACTCACGGCAATCTTGTTTTTTGCGTTTGCCTATCTGGCCTACATGACAGGATTGTCTTTCATCTTTAAGCAACTCAACTTCCCGAGCTGGCAGGCCTTTATCCCTGTCTATAACTACTACGTCCTTATTCAGGCTGTCGGCCTACCGAAGCGCTGGTTTGGCCTAGCGATTGTCCCCTACGCCGGTGCAGTCTATGCGCTCGCGATTTCAATTCGTCTTGGTAAAATCTATAAGCGCGGCATTGCATTCTCTTCAACCTGGCTCACATTTGGTGCGCCAATCGGCATGTTTGTCATCGCACTCAGTAAGCAAAAGCGTGACATGAGTGTCATCAATGAAGCTCCTCCAGCAATCGACACCAAGCAGCTTCAGAGCAAAATCAAAAGACGTCGCCCGAAAAACGAAACGACGTCTTAAGAAAATAAGTTCTAAAACTATTCGAGATTTGCTGCTTCTTTACCGTGAGCGATGAGTGCATAGAGCACCAAACCGCTAACTACCACCATCAGGATAGACCAGATAGGGTATACAGGGATGAAGGCAAAGTTCACAATGATTGCCAGACCTGAGAGCAATACACCGACGGTGCGGCCCCACATCTTACCAGCAAGCAACGATAGACCTGCTGAGAGCAAAATTACCCCGAGGAGCAAGTGCAACCAGCCCCATGTCGTAACATCAACAAGCCAAACCTTATCAATTCCCAATACAAAGAGCTCGTCTTTCACAAGAGCTGTAAATCCAGCAATCATTTGAAAGATCGAGTTAATCACCATAAGGAACCCGGCGAAGTAGACCCAGCCTACCCAGCCTGTAACATCTGTGGTTTTTGTGGCCATCACATACCTCAACTTTCTTATACTATTAGTTAATCTTCTACTTATAATTATACTCTCGTATGTAAAGAGATGCCCTCGTTTTCGTTTTCCGAGCCGATGATACATAATGGTTATGTATGGCCAAACCAACTCTCAATCGAAGCCTTGGACTCTGGGTTACCGCTTTTTATGGCTTAGGTAATATTGTCGGTGCCGGCATTTACGTGCTCATCGGAAAGGTTGCCGGAGAGGCCGGATCAGGAACCGTCCTTGCGTTCGTCATTGCTTCGGTCGTTGCAGCCTTCACAGCTCTCTCCTACATGGAGCTCTCGGCTCGGTTCCCAGTGAGTGCTGGTGCCACCGCCTATATCCATGGAGCCTTTAATCGACGTCAGCTCTCGCGCATCATCGGCCTACTTATGATCGTGAGCGGCGTGGTTTCCGCAGGCGTGCTAGCTCGTGGCTTTGCTGGCTATGCAAAAGTCCTTTTCAACGTGCCAGAATGGCTGCTGATTAGTGGCATTATCGTTTTTCTGTCTGCCGTGGCAATTAAAGGCATAAAAGAATCGGCCTGGCTAGCAGTCACTTTTACGATGGTCGAGATACTCGGTCTTGGACTCATCATATGGGCAGGCCGATCACAGCTCATCACTGGCCTGACCAACCCAGCGACCACGCTCGCAATCGACCCCTCTCTTGGGCTGGCCGGAGTACTCACTGGTGCCTTTCTCGCCTTCTACGCCTTTATCGGTTTTGAGGATATGGTAAACGTTTCTGAAGAGGTAAAGTCGCCCGAAAAAACCATGCCTCGAGCAATTATTATTGCACTCGTCATTGCAACCATCTTCTATGTGGCAGTTGCCATCATCGCGACCACGACCCTGCCCGTCAGTGAGCTTGCAGCTAGTGATGCTCCCCTCACGCTAGTGTTCTCTTCACTCACCACTGCGCCTGCCTGGATCATCACGCTCATCGGCATTTCGGCAGCCATCAATGGCGGTCTAGCCCATATCATTATGGGTTCTCGTATGCTCTATTGCATGGCGAAGCGCGGCTGGATTCATGCTGAATTCGCGAAAGTCCATGCTAGCACCCGCACCCCGGTTACGGCCACGGTCCTCGTAGCCTTGGCGACGTTAGTTATTGCTCTTTTTCTCCCTCTTACCACCCTTGCAAGAGCGACCAGCCTCGTGGTGCTAATGATTTTTGTACTCGTGAATGCTGCACTCTTCGTTATTAAAGGCAGGCCGCACAACAAACACGTTGGCATAACCGTGCCTCGCTGGGTGCCTCTCTGCGGGCTCGTTACGAGTTGCGGACTGATCCTGTTTGAGATAATTGCTCGCTAGATCAATCAGCGAAAGATGTAGTACCAAGCAAAAACTACTGTGCTCATGAGAGCAAAGATTATCGTAATCACAGCAAGTATTTTGCGGTGCTTATCTGGCCAGTCGGGCTCAATCGGCTCTTCAGGCGCGACATGATTATGCTCGTGCTCCTGATGTTCGTGCTTGGCGTGCGATCGTTTGCTCATAACTCCATCCTATCACGCAACTATTTAATCGTGTAGCCGGTAATTTTTTCTTGGAGCTCACTGAGCTGTGAATCGGTCCAGGGCGTATCGCGTAGCACCGCATCCCAGCCAGAGACCATTGTATTGGCATAGTTATGGCCATGGCCATTTGGCACAGTCGTGCCGAAGAACTGATCAACAGAAACCTGCAAGAAAGTCACAACCGGAATCCAATGCATATCAGCAGTGCGATCAGATCCTGGTGCCTCACTCAGCCAATCCGGACGACTAAACAACAGATTCAAACTCCACCAGACAACTGGGTCAGAGGCATGCTGCATATAGAGTATCCTGGATTCTTCCCAGTCCGCCTGATCCGCACCTATCTCAGCATTTGTTGCGGCAAACCGCAGATTCTTCCCGCCTTGATATACTGGCAAAATCTCTGGCGACCCGGGGTCTCGTCGGGCTACAAACGAACCCCAGGGCTGACTATCATGCGGAGTGCCGACAAAGATCGCCCCCTCTGTGCGCGCTTGTAAGTCAGAGAGGCCACTAAAGGCTGCCTGCCCACCAAATGAGCCTAAGCTCAGTCCGTAAGCCACCAGCTGAGGGCGGCGATCGGCAGGTAGCGTCTGCCAATAGTCATAAACTTGATCGAAGAGAGCTTTGCCGGCCTCGCGTGCGTTGTCTCGATCCACCATAAATGATATCCAACTCGGTAGATAGGAATACTGGATCGATGCCATCGCTACATCTCCGCCCGCAGTGTAAGCCAACGCATCCGTCGCACCCTGCTCAATCCAGCCAGTGCCCGTTGGCGTGATGACTGAGAGATATTTTCTCTCAAAGGCACCTGTACGCTTCAGCTCGGCAAGCGCTAAGCCAGCGCGATCTTCCGGCGAACCTGCGCTCTCAAGACCCACATATACCATAATTGGCTCTTTGGCAGGCCGGCCAGACCAAGACTCAATATCTGTGCGCGTTGCCCCGCTGCCGATATAGTCACGGCCCATATAACCAAGGCTATTCCAATTCACATACGAAGCCGGACTACCACTTCTTTCGGGGAGTGTCGGCTGCGAAACCCCCGCAGGCGTACCATCATTGCGGTTGCTATAGGTAAAATTCGCGACTCGCACAAAGCCGCTAAACACGAGTCCTCGGAGCACAAAAATAAGCAGTAACGCTACACCTACCGTGGCCGCCATGACAGATATGACCGGCGGTATGCGGCGCACGAGTCGAGCGAAAAGCGCCCTATAAAGCAAGCGAATGAACCGAGCGGTGCCGATAATCATCGCGGCAAACATCACCGCAACCGCAAAGATCACCAAAAAGTGATACCCGGCCAATGGCTGCTCTCCGACCAGTCGTCGAACCTGATTTTGCCACATATCGCCAAGCGAAATCGCCGTCATTCCTACAATCGGAACAACAAAAACGGCTATCCTCCAGAGATATCGCAGGTGTATCTCCGAGAGGCGCCAGCGACCAACTCGACCCACAAGCCAAGCCAAAAACACACCCATACCGTAGCCAGCGGCTGCGGCTACACCCGCGATCGCGCCCATGTAGACAGGCCCACGCGGCAAGAGTGAGGGTGTCATCGCAAGTGCAAACATCAACGTCGCACCAAGTAGGCCCGAAAGACGGACCTGCCGACGCACAACCCTAGCCCAGCCAGCCACTCTCAAATGCGTCTGACGAGGCTCAACCATTGCTCTGATCAGAATTTAGAGAATGCTGACGGACTAGGTCCTGATAGCATGCCTGACAAATATGAAACTTTTTTGTGTGATTCGTGCTATCGGGCGGACTGAACAATAATGCTCCATAGCCATGCAGCTCGTGTTTACAAATGTCGCAGATCGGTGCTATTGCCATGCACTCATTGTAGCAAACTGCCTGCCGGCGCTAGCAGCTACTGAGTATCAATAAAGTCTCGACAAAATCGCTCAAAAATAGCATTCGTCCAGCCAAAGCCAACTTGTGTCGGGTACACCCCTTTTACCGGTGGCTTGTCAGGCTGCACGACATTGTATTTTTCAAGGAAATATCCATGCTTCGTAAACCAATCCAAGTTTGTCGAAAGCCATTTCATAGCAATACGCCGGGCTTCAGCTTCATACCCATAGCGCCGCAAGCCTTGCACAACCAGGAAGTGCAGAGGAGCCCAGCCATTTGGATACGCCCATTGCGTTGGCACTCCCGTTGAAAACTTTTGTATCTGTGGTAACTCTGTAGTCGCCAGCCCACCCTTATGCTCGAAGCGCCGTAAGTTCTTTACCAACTGAGCAGCCTGATCGACATTAGCCAAACCCGCCCACATCGGATAATAGCTAGCTAGAGAATTCACGAGAGAATGAGCTTTGCGCACATAGTTGTAGTCAAGAAATGTTTTGTGGAGACGATCCCACATGAGTCGATTCATAGTCTGCTTGCGTTCTTCGGCAATCCGCTGCCAGGCTATCTGTGCATGTTTATCACCTAAGATCTCAGCCACCTGTGCAAAGTCTGTTTCGTATTTGTAGAGCAATGAGTTCAAGTCTACCGGTACATAATTTAACGCTCGCCGACCAAACCGCGTGGTCATATCCCAGCCACTCTCGGCCTCGGCTAAATCGTGCAAGACATTAATATCATAGTAGCGACTGAGGCCGTAATACACCTTGCGATGATGAGGTTTGGCTGTTCCCATCCAGACAGTGCGGTACTCCGACTCAGCGATTGCTATATGCTTCTTGAGCCACGGGCGGCTCATACCAAAACAATGGTACGCGTCCAGAATGTATGACGAGAGAAAAGGCGGATGCGATCGGCCCATGAGATAAGTCCGACTCGCATTAGGGATGATCCGAAAGCGTTCGTACATATGGGTCAGATTCTCAAGCATGCCAAGCACCAAATCTTTATGCTTTTCATCAAGTAAACCCTGCATAATAAAAAACGTATCCCAATAGTACATTTCCGGAAAGTCGAACTCGCGACCGTCCTCATGTGCGGGCACAACATAGGGTTTTGGCAACGCAATTAACGTAGAATCCTGCTTGGGATTATGACGGATCAGGTTTTGCCAATAATCTGCTATGTAGGCTCGCGCTGCCGCTACGTCGTGCGCCGAGAGCTCGGTATGTGAGCGCCGGAACGGATGCATAAACTGACGAGTGTGACCTAACATAAGTACATTATACAGCTGTTGGGCTATCCCTATCCCTTATCCTCAGAGTTTGCGATAATGGTACTCATGCTAGATAAACTCAAACGACATCGCGAAACATTAGTCGATCTTTCTGACCTTGTTGTCTACGAACCGCCAACTTCATATCTGCGCGAATATCCATCAGTCGATCGCACGTTTGCCTTTTTAGACGTGTCCGACTTCACGAATTACACCCAAAAGTACGGTGTCCGCGCGGCCGCCCAGATGCTAACAAAGTTTCGCTCTGCAGTCCGCATTGTTGTTGGCAAACATCGAGTTCGGGTTGCAAAGTGGCTTGGCGACGGCGTTATGCTAGTCGGCGTAAAGCCAAAAGCTGTGTGCTCGGCCGTTATGGAGATTAATGACCTGTTTCAGGGCGACGAATTCTACATTCATTCAGGCATCTGTAAGGGCAAGGTGATCATTTTCGAAGGCGACGACTACGTTGGCAGGGCAGTCAACATTGCATCTCGACTCGCCGACAACGCCCGCCCTGCGCATGTGCTTATGTATGAAGCGCGCAAAATCGATATGCCAGCCCACTCTATTCGCAAGAAACTTTCAGCCAGTATTCAAATACGTGGCATTGGCGAACTTGATAATGTTTATCTATTAACGCGACGCTAATCGCCTAGCTCTGTGCCACAATAATTATTGTGGCATCAAGCAACTAGGCTCTAGCCTACAACTCCGTAAAAACTTTCCAGCAACTTATATACGGCATAGGCTGGCCACACAAGAGATTTGAGAAAACCAGTAATCACTGCTCCAAAGTTCGTAGCTGCTTGCCACCAATATACCAGCGACCCAATAAAGCCTACAAAATAGAGTGAACCGCTCGTGCCATGTGTAGCATATGATTTTTTGTTCTGCGTTTTACACCACTCCTCCCAATTATCTGAGCCAGTAAATTTCGCATTAATTACAACTTCAGGATCCTTTGACTTAGCCATGGTTAGTTCTCCTCTTTCTCTCTATAGTATACTCCGAAACGCTACATTGGCTCGCGCGCAACTGCACGTCGCAATGCGGCAATACGCAGGCCTTCAAAGCGCTGGGCATCTCGCTCGGATCGACTACGTAGATGTTCGTCTACGGCCAAAGCCGCTGGACTTACTTTCATAGCCATTGAGTTGATTCCGGTAATACTGAGTGTACCCAAACTACGTACGCGTGATAGCGCCACGTAACCCATGCCCTCGACGAAGGCCCTTCGCAAATCTACCCGAGCCGCATCAAGCGTCATACCCTGGCTCTTGTGTACGGTTATCGCCCAGGCCAGGCGAAGCGGTATCTGCACGATTGACGCTCGCTTCGTATCGCCATCCCTTAGCTCCCACACCACTGGCTCCAACGTAATATGCCGACCATTACGCAGCTCAACCTCTGGATAGCCGGTCTCTTCTTCAAAGCCAGTCACAACACCCATCGACCCATTCACAAACTTTCTATCCTGGCTATTGCGGATACACATAACTAATGCCCCTTCCTTGAGCTGGAGGGTTTCCTGGGCTAAACATGACCGCTTGAGTGCTTCTAGATAGTTTGCCTTGCCTGACGTCTCCATAGCGAAAGTATGAATATCGCCTGGTAGTTCAGCTAGTTTCTTCGCATTGATGGCGTCGACATTCACATTGGTAGTGTGCAGTTCAGTCACGTCTTGCCCATAGCCGAGCTCGGCGTCTCGTTGCTCTAGGAGACGCTCAACATGGTGACGACGGATATCTCCAGCCCGCATTGCATTCAATATTCCTAAGTAGGCCTCATCAAGCTGTCGGTGCTGTTCATCTAAGTAACATATGACGGGCGCTAAATCATGCCAGGCCTGTGAATTGACCACGAAGCCGCCCTCACGTTCCCCGTCCCGATTAACTGGTGGGAGCTGGAAAAAATCCCCACACAAAACAACTTGCATGCCACCGAAGGGCATTGGGCTGTCGCGAACACTGCGTGCAATTTGATCAATATTATCGAGCCTGTAGTCATGCAGCATGGAGATTTCATCAATAATTAATACGTCGGTTTCGGCAATTGTTTCGCGTCGAGATTTAGCGAGCGACTCAGCAAAGCGAGGTGGCAGCGTAGCATGAATACCCATGCCGCTCCAAGAATGGATGGTCGTTCCTGAGAGGTGCGTAGCAGCCAGACCGGTCGTTGCAGTAACAGCTATTTTCTTACCTTCGCGCTTCGCTGTTCGAATAAATTTATTGAGCACATACGTTTTACCCGAACCGGCGGCTCCGGTCAGAAGCACGCTTTCTCCTGAGAGCATAATTTCTAACGCTAGTGACTGTATCATAGACTTCTTAGTATACAGGCCTATTCGTTTTTTGTTCTAGTCGTTAGAGGAGCACTTAACATGATTTGTGCATTCAAATGAAAAAACGCAGCTCCGAATCACATTCAGAACTACGTAAGCGACCTCTCTCAGGCAGCACGTCGCTGGACTGGTCTGCTCCGACGATCGATGATCTTGGCAACCTCGATGGCGATGTCGAGGCAATTTGGCCAGTCTGCGCGAGCTGTCAGGCGAGCTTGCTCCGTGGGAGACAGCAGGGACAAGAGCAGGTGCCAGCCCACCGTGTCGTCGTCCGCCGGACCAGACTCCGCCACGTCTTCCGGACTCCGCTCTGAGAGTGGCCTCCAGGAAAAAGGAGTCGAGACCACGCGCTGGAGAGCGGTCTGTTCCTCCCAGGGGATCTTCACCCACTCGCGCTTGGCGTTGCTGGTGATGGTGGTCACGCCACCCACGCCTCCGAGGTCGGCGAATGAGACGTAGACATCGTGCCGAGTGGTAGCGAAGCCTCTTGCCTCACCAGGATTGCACGTCACGACGCCAACCCTCTCAGGGTCCTTGATGCTGTAGACGATGTCACCGGCCCTCAGATCGTTGGGCGGCAGCATCTCACACGGCCAGATGATCATGGGTTCGGAGTCCATGGACAACCCCTTTCGTAGGTACGAGACTCGAGCTGAATCTTGGCTCCATCTTAGGGAGAAGTACTCCGAAATACAACCTTAAGCACAACCTACGTCAGCTTGTAGTAGTGAGCCCTTTGCGCTGGGGAAAGTCGTTCGCAGGCATAGCGCAGCATGGTGCGTGGCATCTCCGCAGCATACTCGTCCAAAAAACCCGTGAGCAACACTTCATCAACTCGCTTCCCGACTTCCCGCAACATCCAGCCGACTGCCTTATGGATCAAGTCGTGGCCATCATTGAGCAGAAGCTTTGCGAGCTCGAGTGTCGTCGAGCCATCAGCTGTGCCGATATATGCAGAAGTAGCAATGATCGCAACCCGACGCTCCCAGAGTTTCTCACTCTGAGCGAGTCGGACCAGCTCTGAGCGATCCGTATCGCGCAAATACTCACCCACGATATGGCCCGCGCTCGTATCAACAATATCCCAGTTATTAATGTAGCCCTGACGCAAGGCAGCCATATATAGACTGTAGATTTCCATTCGACCTGCAGGATCAGCCCGACGAAATTGCTCATTCAGAATGATCACCGCAGCAAGACGATGTTCGTGCACTCGGCTCTTCAGGAGCTTTTGTACCTCAGCCAGTGGCAAACTTTTGTATGCCCGACAAACCTTGCGATTATCCGGGACGCGCACGCCAATAAAGATATCCCCTTCGCCATAGCCTCCCGGCCCGGTCTGGAAAAAGCGCGCCAATGCGCGGGCGTATTCATCGCTCGCGACTTTCGCCAAATCACTTTTGACATCTTCTGCTCTCATAAATTTCATGATACCACTCGTTTCACATAAATATTATTCAGGAATACGTGTAAAATGGGCCTATGAACAAGCCAAACATCCCTACCGGCACGGTCCACCAGACTCCAGCCGATCTCGGCGCGGCACTCGTGAGCAATCCAGAGGCACTGTCTTTGTGGAGCGACATTACTCCGCTCGCTCGCAATGAGTTTCTCTGCTGGATCGAGGACGCGAAGCAGGAGAAAACACGTGAAAGACGCATCAGACGAACGCTCGAGGAGCTGCTTGATGGTCAGCGGCGGCCGTGTTGCTGGGTGGGCTGCATTCATCGAACCGACAAGGCGCCAAGTAAGTGGCAGCAAGACGTACTCATCGATAAAAAACCTAAGACTTAACGTCTTACACTAGATATCGACAAGATTCTCGAATTATTTTCAATACAAAATGGGCAGGGAGTTTTGTGCTCTGTCATTATTTCAACCGGCATACAGTGCTTTTAGTGCCGGCTCAAGCACTATGGCATGCCCCGAGCCATACACTACAAAGATGCTGTAGTTATCATTTTTGTAACGAGTAATTGCGTGAAATATACTCTCATTACGAAATAGACTTGAGGCAGATGCTATCTCGTTGCGTCCTGGCGCCATAAGTTCGTACATAGTCTGTATTTCGAGGAATGAAAAAGTTTTGCCAGTCTCACGCCTGAAGATGTCGTAAAGAATGTTGGGCGAGACCTCAAGCCCTTTAAGCTCTTCTGTCGGGAACCTATCGAGAAAGCTGAGTATATACTCACGAACATTCCCGTGATGCCGGAAGCCAATACGCGCCCACTGATACATTTGACGATCGAAGTAGTACAGGATGGTTTTCTCTGGACCAAACTCTTTGACTAGTGCACGAACCTCGAGATTCTTGTCAGGCTCAGGCGAGACTAGCTCAACTTTATCTTGCCGCGCCAACCAGCACATAAAACCGGCATCGCCATGAACTCTGATTGCCTCTTCGCGCGACTTAGCTTCGATGGGGCGGATATTCCCCTCGCAAAAAGCAATCTTGTTGCCGGGTAACGTGAGAAATGTATTCCATAGTTCTTCTATCTCACCAAATTGTTTGTCATCTGGGTCGTTCGTATGTCGGCTACCACAAAAAACTAATCGCTGTAGATTATCTTCAAAGTCGAGAGTATAGAGCTCCGCACTTTTACCCTGCTGAGCCCTCTGGCTATAGACAGTCGACATCTCTTCATGGGTGAGGAAGTTATATTTCATATCTCATATCATAGCAAAAAGCCCATGTCTTCTCATAAAGTAGTCAGATAGGTTAGCTCTGTATCCTCACGGATGTTAGGAATTCTTGTCAGGTGCTTATGAAGGCATCATGAGTAATGGGTA
>CAYSMD010000010.1:0-23746 GCA_964432055.1 uncultured Candidatus Saccharibacteria bacterium | reverse complement strand
CGAACCCGTGTCTCAACCTTGGGAAGGTCGCATCCTACCATTAAACGATACCCGCCTACTCTCCTCTTCTCGGAGAGATACTTGCGAGCGGTATTGTATCATACCGAGTTTTTTCAAACCAAACTATACGTGGTTAGCCAAGGCAAAGTATGAAGAAATCACATACTCAACGCATTGAATAAAAATAGTAGTCATTTGTGAAAAGAATGTTTCCACGATAAATTTTGTATACAAAGAAATATATTTGTAGCTCAATATTTGCCGCAAGCACGCTGATTGCCTCTCTAGGGTAAATCTGGTAAAATATCCTGGTTATACGCGGGCCCGTGGTGTAGAGGCCTAACATGCCTCCCTGTCACGGAGGAGATCGCCGGTTCGAATCCGGTCGGGCCCGCCATAGTAATCATTCTAGACTCAATGATGGAGTCTTTTTTTGTTGACTTTATCATAATAGTATTATATTATTGCGCTTATCCTTCTTCCTAGGGAGCACCTAATGAACGATAACGCACCTTCTATGTTCTTTACCAATAGCACCGTGCTTGCGCGCCTGTATGGGCAATCAAGTAGTGATGAGTGCCTACTTGACGTGATTCTGGGTGATGACGGTAAAGCGACAATCATGATTCGTTGCCGCATCCCCAAGCGAGAACCTGTCATAATCTTGCCTGCTGGATCGCATGTTCTGGTGCAGCTTTTCGAGCAGCCTGAAGTGCTTTGGCTCAGCCATGCAACCTGCCTGAATGGGGCTATTTTCATATGCTTCGAGCCCATCGAGGCACTTGTTTCAGCAGACGGACGTAGTACCCCTCCCAAGCTGGCCGACGTCACCCTTGAGCAGGTAAACGAAGCTGTCACTGACGCCATGGACAGCCGTGACAGAACCAAAGGTGGTGACACCACACTATAAGCGGCCAGAAAAGACCTCCTATCCTGAAAGCAGGTAGAGCAATATGGATTGCCCCGACCCAACCAACATCGAGTGTGCCGAAGTCACCGGAAGACAAACCGTCAAAGTCGGCGACCGAGTTAGGCACTCTGGCCAACGGTTTACCGGTGCCGCGACTGCAACCATCACTGGTTTCTCGGTTGATCCGAGCATGCATGACACAGATCACCCGGGTCGCTCTTGGGTCAAGATCCACGTGGTGCAAGACCAGCAACGAGGTATGTGGCCGAAGGACGAATGGGACTGGGATCGCACTGTGCTGGTCACAAGCCGATCGCAGTAGCTATCGGTCACTCACCAGCAATACTCAGCAATCTTACACTCGTAGGATTGCTTATTTTTTTGCGCGCTTCACTTCCTCTAGGAGATCATACGCAAAAAGTGCTAGCGCCGAACTCGCACACAAAAAAGCAAAGCCAGCTAGGCCCTTGCCGAGCTGATTCAGAAAAACTAGCCGCTCATACTCCTGTGGACCTGCCAAATAACCGAAGCGAACTATCCCATAGATCATAATCACATCAACAGCAGTCCATAGAATATTTGATATCACCATCGGACGCACCTTATAGACTAAGCCATACGCCAACGGAACAAACCCAAACGCCATGTAAATCACCCAAGTCTGTAGAGACAAGCCGGCCGCAGTCTGCGTACTATAGAGCTGAATAATTTGCGGAAGATTAGACAATGGCATAATAATCGCCACTGCATACATCGAATACCCCACAAGTCGCTTGGTGGCAATAGTAGAGCTGCGCGACTTTGTGTTCATACTATCGGTAGTATATCATAACAGGTATGAGACATCGCTCGGCAATCCATACGCATCGCGTGTACATCGGCAAGGTGCCGGTACTTACCGCCGGACTAGGCCTGCTCATACTGAGCGTTATTTGTGGAGGAATTGCCCTTGCAATCAATGTCCTGTTTCTTATGCCGAATGACTTCCGGACCACATACCGTGCACGCCAATACGAACAGTGCATCACTCAAGGAACCGCAGAAACGATCTGCACACGAAATTATCGCTAACTACTGAGTAAGTTGTTTCGACTGCTGCCAAAGATTCTCATACATCGCATGCATCATCTCACTATGCTCAGCCGAATCCACCACCAAGCAATAGCCACTCGCGAGTGAAGAAATATAGAGTACTGATTGGTCGTACATAAATATCGTTGTGCGAAATTGATCTCCCAGCCCATCCGGGAGCATTTTGACCTGGGCGTGCTCATAATATCGCTCGAGGATATCTCGCCCCACACTCCTCCCCCACAAATTACGGGTCGAAATCTTGAGGGTGTGCCGCATCTCTACGTAGTGCTCCACAAACTCCTCACCGAGCTGCCAAAAAAAATTATCGCTCGGCACGAGTGAGTCGATGTGTCGACGACGTGAGTACAGTGTTTCCATAATAACGTTGCGAACCGCCTGACTGCCCTCATAAAAAGCTATCTGTGGCTTACGATCAGTCTGCGGTCGAGTCTCATGCTGCCGGATAAACTCCTGGAGGCTGTAGCGCATATCGTCTAGCTTCTCGGCACGCTCATCAAGAATCTGCGAAAGCCGACTGAGTGGGGCGGCTTCGTACTTCCCGTCATCAATTTTACCCGTTCTCAGTACCAAGCCCCGACGCTCGAGTGCCTGCAACGCGTAATAAGCTGTTGGCCGGCTTCGGCCAGTCAGGTTAATTACTTCTCGAGCCGAGGTCGCACCCTTCAAGAGCGCTAAATAGGTATCGATTTCGGACTCCGCGAAGCCAAATTCCCCCAACAGATTACGTGGATCAATCATTTGGTTTTCTACTCCTGTTGTCTAATGATTATTATACGCTATTAACAATAGATTAGAATGGGGCTAGAGTAAGAGTGTACCTTAACACCAAGGGGGGTCCAATGAGAACCACACTGCTGAATCGCTGGATCAAGCTGTTCCCAAACGCCTCGCTCGATCGAAGCCTCCAAATCTTCGACAAGCTCTGGCAGCTCTATGCTCAGCCAACTCGGCGCTATCACACCATCGCCCACATCGCAGCTAGCCTCGCAACGCTCGACAAGTATTTCCCAAATGCCGATCGATCTGTCGAGCTCGCTATCTGGTTTCATGATGCGATCTACATCGCCGGTGATCCTGATAACGAGCTACTCAGCGGCAGCTTCTCTGAGCTGTGCCTGACCTACCTCCATGAGCCACAGGCAGTACGTGCTGAGGTTCGACAGATGATCGAATGCACCAAGCACCACATCGGTCAAACTCAGAATGAGGATATCCTCTGCGATATCGACCTCGAACCACTGTCACTTCCCAGCATTGAGTATGACCACAACACCGCTGAACTGAGGTTCGAATACCGCGCATACGGAGACACCATCTGGCATGCGGGTAGACTAAGCTTTATCGACAAACTGCTCGAACGCAGCGCGATTTTCCAGACCGATGGGATGCGCGAATGGTTCGAGGCAAATGCTCGAGGCAACCTCAAGCGTGAACGCAAGCTCTACACCTCATAGGAGGCACAATGCTGAGAGAAGGCACATGGTATTTCTCGAGCACGTCAGATCCTCGCTGGTCAGCGAGCGGCAGAGGTCTGGTGGGTGCATTTTCGCTCTCACCAGAAGCCGAGGCCCGGCTTGAGGAGCTGAAGGCACAGCTTGGCGACCCGCCGGCAGATCTCACTTGGGGCTACATGAAGGACTAGCCCAAACCACAAACCCCCTCCGTTTTGGAGGGGGTTCTTCTCATTGTATGTAGCCTAGCTACTATACCTTCAGGTATTGTACGATCTTCGCTTTTTCGCGCTGCTCTTTGAGCCATGCCTCGAGGTCGATACCCTTAATAAGGATATGTGAAACCTTTACCTTATCAGCCTGCTTCTCAGTCACCTTGATGATATGGAATCCATACTGTGTCTTTACAATTCCACTCACCTGGCCCTGTTCGAGTGCAAAAGCGGCCTGCTCAAACTCTGGTACAGTCTGACCTTTTTCGATAAACCCAAGGTCACCACCATTTGATGCTGAGCTATCCTCACTATTTGCTTTAGCGAGCTCTTCGAAACTAGCACCGCTCTTCACTTGATTGAGGAGATCTTCGGCCTTAGCCTTCGCGACACCATTACGATTCGGGTCATTGGTAATCTTATCTGCGAGCTTCTTCTGTACGAGACTAAATCGAACCTTTTCCTTGAAATCGGCAATCGTCCAGCCATAGAGATTCTGCAGAGTCTCCTTAACCTTATCTGGTCCGCCGGCGTTCTCAACGAGCTTGTTGTACTCTTCATCAACTTCCTTCGAAGTTACGACGATCTTCTCTTTCGAAGCCTCTTGCTTGATAATCTGGTTGTCTTCTAGCTGCTGGATGAGCTCTTTCTTGAGCTCTTCGAGGCGTTGCTTGCCTTCATCGTTATTGAGATCCTGACCCTGTGACTGATAGAACTTCTTAATACTTGAGAGCTCAAAGAGGTACTCAGAATACGTTGCAGTGTTCCAGAGCGGCCCACCGTTCACGCTCACGACAGGATATGGCACGATCTTCGACATAATCTGCACTGGTCGAGAGTCATTTTTGTACTTGTAGATCAGGACACCAAACACGGTAATCGTGACAACGAGAGCAACCAGAGCCGAAACGCCACCAATTACGGCAAGCTTGCGATTCGGCTTAGTCTTAACACCAAGCTTCGAGAGTTTTTGCTGAAATTTTGATTCGGTCTGCTTCTTGGAACTATCAGTCTTTTCTGCTTTAGCAGTCGACTTATCATCAACAGGCTTCGCTGGAGCTGGCTTCTTCTTGCTCAGCGCCTTCACACGATCTTGTCGCGTAGCTTCAGACTTCTTGGTGGTCTGTTTCTTAGGTTTCTTGTCAGAATCGGCCATATCACTCCTTGTCGCTTTCTCGAATAATGGTTATTTAACCTTTATAATATCATTAATCACCTTGGTACGTCGAACCATAGTTCTCCATCGCATCGAGAATCTCGTCCTGAAGTCGGGCTGGCCGATAAAAGGTCTTCAGTCGCATGTGTCCGCTTCCTGATAGCGTCTCGATATCAAGATTACCAAAATGGAAGAGCGATGCCTGGAGACCAGGAATGCTGTGGTTTACACTTTGAATATTGTTGAGAGTTAAGCTAGAAACCTTCCGGCGAAAGAAGCCTTTTTGCCGTACGTAGGTAATATCTTGATCAGTCAGAATAAGGATCGTGAAATACCAGGATACAAAGTGATACGCCCAGTATCCAAAAAGGACGAGACCAGCAATTGCCATCCACTGCACAGAGAGCGGTTGCCACGAATATGCATTGCCAGTGGCGATTGACCAAGGGATCATACCGACCAGAATAATGATCATCCCCCAGATCAGCGGCCAGCGCAGCACAACTGGGAATTGACGCTCAACGAAAATCACCTCCGGCTCTACGTACTCAACATCCTCTTCTTCGGTGACATTGCCATCATCATAAACCAGTTCTGGCTTACGCTTGTTGGACCGTTCTCGCTTATGCATAACCATAGCCGTATCTTACTATAGATGACCGAGAAAAGAAAAAACCGCTCCTGCCCATTGTGGGCAAGAACGGTACAGAACTCATGAGAACAGCTGGGCTGCCCCGTTTCAGGGGCCTCCAACCACGTCCTCGGGCGTTGCGACGGGAGGATGCGCGATGGCGTAGGCCTGTGCGACCGGCCTGCTTGGGTCAGTGCCACGAGCAGGCACCTTCTCGGAAACTTCGACCGAGTGAGCGATGTCCTCCCACGTGAGCCAGAGGCTCGGTGGACGTCCTTGCTTCGCCATCTCGGCTTTCGCCTGGATACAGATGTGCGAACGAGCGTTCTTGGTGTCCGCAAGGGGCTGACCGCTCGGTCGACGCTCTGGCCGGAGTGCCTTCAGGACCTTGTCGTACGGGACGACGATCCTGGCTTCGTAGCCGGTGCGGGCATCTCGGACTTCGATGACAGTGTCGCGTGGCGCCACACAGCATCACCTCTTTCAAAGGTTGTAGGTACAGTTTTGCGGTGATTATTGTATAAGAAAAATGATTAAAATGCAATAGTATTTATGCTTTGTCAAACTGGCAAGGCTGGTATAATGAATGCGCATATCCGCCCCCGTAGCTCAGTGGATAGAGCGCCGCCGTCCTAAGGCGGGCGTCGGGAGTTCGAATCTCTCCGGGGGCGCCATACTTACGCATCATTACAGCTACCTCAGGCGATTTTTTTTCATGTATCTTCGCTCATCAATGAATAGTTTTTTTACTCTAAAGAGCGGTTACTTTTACTCAATAATGCTTACACCAATCTGTTAATACAAACAAAAGTTAGTATTAAAATCTATCAGCGCTTCGTAGAAACTATGTGTCGATCCATGCTTCGCTCGTAATCAAAAATCTGATCTTTTGCGAAAAATCGCTGAACTTCAGCCTGGCCATTTTCTGGACTATCGGATGCATGGACAATATTAAACGAACCTACCATGCCATAATCACCTCGAATAGTCCCAGGCTGCGCATCATGACCCTGCGTCGAGCCAACCATTAAACGCACTGCGCTTACGGTACCTTGTGGTCCCGCGAGGGCTATCGCGACTATCGGCGAACTTTTCATATTGTCGCGAATCTCAACATAAAATGGCTTATCCACAATATGGGCATAATGCTCTTCTAACAAAGCATCTTCTACAGTCATCATTTTGAGACCGATAAGCTTAAGCCCCTTATTTTCCAGTCGATTAATAATGTCACCAACTAGGCCGCGCTGTAGACCGTCTGGCTTTACTAAAACTAGTACTTTTTCCATAGCAGTTTATCTCCTAATGATTAATGATTATTCGTAAGGATTTCAGCTAACCGAGCTGAATTGTCGTGCGGCCCAATAAGCGCCAGACGCATACTCGAAGGATCGAGATAGCGTTGGGCGGCGGCATGAAGATCTTCTGTCGTGACCTGATCAATCTCATCTAAGATCTGATCAATTGAGCGCACGTCATGAGTTAATAATAGCTCACTTCCAATCCGATCGGCTACCGAGCCATTGGTTTCTTGACCCATGATCACACGGCCACGCATCTGCTGCTTCACTCTCTGGAGCTCAGCTTCACTCACCGATGCCTCCCGAGCGCGTCTCAGCTCAACCACGATGGCCTCGAGGGCCTCGATGAGCTTGTCATTATTCACACCGGCATACACTTCCCACTTACCATCATCAATAAAACTCGTCAGGCCCATGAAAATCGTATAGGCAAGCCCCTTCTCTTCTCGCACGCTGTGGAAAAGTCGAGAACTCATGCCGGCGCCAAGCAGCGCTGAAAGCATTCTGAGTGCAGGCTCGTGATGGTGTCTGAGCGACACTCCCCGGCCCGCCAGCACGAGATGCGTCTGATTTGTGTTGCGGTGGTAAATGTACACTGGTGCAGCCGTAATCTGACCTCGAGTTGGTGCAAATGTCCGCGGCTGAACCGTAACCTGGGCCTCAGTGAACAGCTTCTCAATCACATCCTTGGCCTCTTCAAGCGGAACATTGCCCGCAATCGCGACAACTGCGTTTGACGGACCATACATACTGGCATGATAACCAGCAATAACCTCTCGGGAAAGGGCGCGAATCGTGTGTTCAGTCCCAATCACATTGGTACGCAAGCCATCTTCTGGCCAGAGTAAATCTCCTACCAGATCAAAAACATACTGGCCCGGGTCATCACGCCAAACATTCATTTCTTCGATGATCACACCCCGCTCGCGTTCGATCTGCGCAGGATCAAACAGAGGCTTGAGCGTGAGATCAACCAGAATATCGGCAACTTTCTGAAAATGCTCGGACGGAACTTTGGCATAATACGTGGTGAGCTCGGCTGTAGTGTAGGCATTCATGTAGCCGCCGACGCCATCAACTGCCTCAGAAATAATTTTGCTCGTCGGATACTTTTGGCTCCCCTGGAAGAGCAAGTGCTCGAGAAAGTGCGAGACACCGTACTCACGACCAAAATCTTCATAACGACCACCAGCTCCGAAGAACAACTGGATTGTCACACTCTCACTGTCTGGCATATAGCGATGGACAAGTCGCAAGCCACCCGGCAGCTCATGAATATGATCTGGATGCGTCATGACTTTACACCATCTCCGGCACGCTTAGCCCGTCGGCGAGCCAGCTTTCTCGCCACAAACCGACCTATGAGCACAATGAGAACAAGTAAAATGACATAATCGAGATAGTGAAGCTTGTCGAGATACTTACGCCATTCATCGCCGACCACATACCCAAAACCGACCCAAACAACAGTCCATACGGCTGAGCCCAGAATAGTCTGCATCAAAAAGCTACGAAAGGGCATGCGCGCCGCACCGGCAACAAAACCCATGAATGTTCTAACGACCGGGGTGAGCCGCGAAATAAAGATCGCTTTTTCGCCATTTTTCTCGAACCAGGCATGCGTTTTCTGGTAATCATGCTTCGAGATCAAGAGATATTTCCCATAGCGCTCAATCAGCGGACCACCACCATAGGCACCGATATAATATGCCACCACTGAGCCAACTGTCTGCATGAACACTCCCAAGATAAGAATGAGAATAATGTTGAGCTCACCACTGCGACTAGCTGCACCGGATAGCGCCAATACCGCTTCCGATGGGATTGGAGCACCAGCATTATCGGCAATCAAAATTAGGCTAATACCGACGTAGCCTATCTGATTAATGAGTGAAATGGCGAATTCGAGAAACGCTGCTGAGATATTCATAGTGTCTTCCTATTGTACAGTAGTGCTACGGCTACGAACTACCCTTATAAGGACCAGACTACTGTGTACTCAGGAGCTTCTCGAGGTCTATAGCTGGCTGGTATTGAGGGTTGAGCTCGATTGCCCGACGAACTGCCTCACGGGCCGCCGACGGATCACCAAGAATATTCTCAAGCTCAGCCTGGAGCGTCCAAGCAATTGCCAGCCGATCACCAATGCGTATAAAGTTGCGGTTTGCGATCACTGCATTTGTATACTCACGTGTCACCTGCCGGATCACCTCTCGAGCCTCACGAGTAAAGCCTTCTTGATTCAGAAGTCGTGCATAGCTGATCTGATACTGCGGATTATTGTAGCGATCAAGTTCGACCGCCTTTCGATAGGCCTGCAGAGCCTCGCTGGTTTTTCCTTGCCGCTCACTCGCATTAGCAAGCGCATACCAGTGGCGCGCATCCTGTGGCTCACGACGGGTCGCCTCAGTGGCAAGCCGAGCTGCCCGATCAAGCAAGTTGCGGTTTGGTGATTTTTGCTGAGAATCGTAGACATCTACGAGGAATAATGCCGAACGGCTCAAGGTATCAGGCTCAACAAAGCTGCGAGCCGTAAGACCTTCATACAGCGCCAGCGTCTCCTCTGTGTCAAACGGTGTCACAGCATCAATATACTGCTGATCAATCTTGGCTAGGTAGCTTTGATAGCTAAACCACACCCCATACCCAAGCAGCCCAACTACTGCTAGCGACACTACCATCACCAACCGATTCTTGAGCCGGAACTCATGGGCTCGCTCGCCGAGCGGCAAAGCAAGTGCTAAGAAGATAGCTCCCAGGATCAGCAATGTCGGATAGTTACTCACAAGATCAACTAAGCTATGAAGACCGAAACCGACTAAAGCAAGTTGTGCCGCGCGGGTCACGTAGCCCCGTTCAACCTTCCTATCTTTCCATAGGACAATCATAATGCCAGCAAACATCATGATCGCAGCCACAAAGCCCACCACACCCAGCTCGACCATAGCCTGGACAAGACTGCTATGTGGGTTATTCGTCGCAGTTACTGGGCTCTCCTGATAAGCAGGGTGTACTTCTCGGTATGCCCCAGCCCCCCAGCCAACCAATGGCTTATCAGCAAACATCTGCGTACCTTCTCGCCAAAACGTCACACGATCTGCCACCGAACTTGAACCCGCAGATTCAGCCAAACGATTTGAGACATTTACGGTAGGCCTGTCGAGCAAGCTACGCGTACTACTCGCCGCAATCGCCAAACCAAAAGCCCCGAGAGCAATGGCTCCGATAATAATTGCGCACCGTCGTCTCTGTTGAGCCAGCCAAATCGTCAGTCCTATCAAGAGCAGTACCACGATCCAAGCCGCCCGCGAAAAGCTCAGCATCAACATGCCAAGTGTTAGCACAGAGGCCCAGTGCCAGCCGTTCGGTCGATCCTGCTCGCTGCGCATACCGAGTGCTAGAGCGACGGGAAAAACCATCAGTAGATAGGTTGCAAATGGATTCGGCCAAAAGAACACCGATGTCGCGCGGTCGTAGTCACCAAAGACATACATAGCAAGCCCAATCAGACTCACCACCACACTCGAGAGCACGAACAGCTTAGCGTAGAACACGCGAGCTCTGGCTATCCGAAAGACGTCGCGCGATACGACAAACACGACTGCTGCTGCCGTCAGCGCGATCAACCATAATGTCGACTCATAACGGCTCGCCGACCAGAACCAACTCATGAGCGACCAGAGAACCAGAATACTTGCCGGTATCAGTACCAGTTTCGGCCGCAGACTGAGCCGCAGAGCCCTATCACGCGATAACACGAGCCAACTAGCAAATAGCAGCAAGCTAACTGCGGCGATCACCACTAAGCCAAACGGATCACGACCACCGAGAAACCACGGCACACTGAGCAAGCTCAGGAACATGAGCGGCAGAACTATCTGCCTTGAGAGCTCTATCCTCTGACGAGCAAACTTTCTCAACATGCGCACATTCTAGCAAGTTGCTTGGCGAAATGCTAATCTGGGAGACTTGGCAGTCCCAGATAAAAGGCTTATGCTGAAAGTATGTTTTCAGACTATCTTGCCGACTTTTTAGATGCGCTCGAGCTCGAACGCGGGCGCAGCCTCAAAACAATCGAGAACTACAGCCACTATCTGAACCGATTTTACGAATATGCTGGCGATATAAAGGTAGACAAGATCACCGACAAAACTATCGCTGGCTGGCGCAAGTGGCTCAACCGACTGGTGAGCGACGACGGCCGAACCGTGAGCATCACAACCATTAATTATCACCTGATTGCGATGCGCTCATTCTTAAAGTATCTAGCCCGACAAGATATCGCGTCTCTTCCACCAGAACGCATTGAGCTCGCCAAAGCCGCTCGGCCACAAGTCGCCTTTCTCGAAGCCGAAGAAGTTGCGCGGCTCGTCGAAGCCGTAGGTAAGCCAGCCGCGACTGGAAAACGAGACCGAGCCATCGTGCTCCTCCTCTTCTCGGGTGGTCTGCGCGTTTCTGAGCTCGTCAATCTGAATCGGAAAGATATGAATGTGAAACGTGGCGAATTCACCGTACGCGGTAAGGGGCAGAAAGACCGGCCCGTCTACCTTTCTGAGCTAGCTGCAGCAGCTATCAACGATTACCTAGCAGCGCGTACCGATAAAGATGAGGCCCTCTTCGTTCACAACGCGCCACGCAAGGCCACAGAAGACGGCTCACGGCTCACACCCCGTAGTATTCAGCGGATCATCGAACATGGACGCGTTGAAGCCGGTATTACCAAGAAGGTCACTCCACACACACTCCGCCACTCCTTTGCGACCGATCTCCTCTCCCACGGCGCCGACTTGCGTAGCGTCCAGGAGATGCTTGGTCATGCAAATGTGGCCACCACACAAGTCTATACCCACCTCACGAACCCAAAGCTTCGCGAAGTGCACCAGAAGTTTCACTCTGGCAATAAGTAGCCCCACTTACTAAATAAAAAAGCACCTGCCAAGAGGTGCTTTTTTATAATAGCTTACGCGCTATGCTAGCTGTTGCCGTCGCAAGTATTCTTACCGGCATTGGCATTTGGCGTGCGCGGGACGACGTTCGTATTGAAGTCTGGCGCGCCACGGTAGTCTCGGTAAATACGTAGGTCTTTACAGATGTTAGCCCCTGAGAAGATTGCATTATCGAAGACTCCATCCATGATCGAAGGCTGCAGCTGCTTCTTGGCGATCACACGACGGTAGTAGTCGCCTGAACGGGCGGTTACATCTATCGTTGCCTGCCCGTCAGGAATGAGTAGCTGCGTACCATCCTGTGCGTAGAAGCGCATGCGGTAGCTCGCATTGTTGTAGCGAGGACGGATCCTCAGGAACATATTAGTAGTATTAAATGCGGGAGGAGCGCTTGAGTCGTAGACGACATTACCGCTACCGTCATTGATTTCTGCCTTTACTAGATTAGTTAAATCGTACTGATCTGTAGTACAGCTGTACTCCCTGGAGGGGCTACTATTGCAGCTCGTCGTGATATTGCTTCTCAAGTTCGTAGCACCCAAGGAGACTCCTGGATTGGTCCACGTTGAAATGTCGGCACACGGCCCCACACCACAGCTCGGTGAAGCTAAGGCAGTGCGAACTGGCAATACTCCAGTCAAGTTGCCCTTATTCGCAAAGCTTGCATTTACCTGACCACCAGTTCGCTCAAACCACGTGGTAGTAATCTCCATCGCAGCCGCACCGTCCCAGGCATTGCTCCCACCGCTCGTGAATGGAGGTAGCCACGTAGCAGTCCTGCCGGTCATGACTGGATTGGCGGAATTGGATGGATCGTTCGGGTCGTTCCACTCGAGTACCATAGAGTACGGCTGACGGGGGGTATTGCTAGCATCCCGGGCTCGACCAAGATTAATATTGAGGCTTTCGTCAATGTCGAGCTTTCCGGTAAGTTCTGCGGACTCAGTCGTAACGGTGCGGCACGTCCAGGCAGTGTTTGCCCCTACTGGACCTACTAACTGCTCCGGGCCCTTTGTGTTGGCGGTTGGCGAGTTACAGCCAAGCTCACGAAAATTCGGATTCTCAGCCAGTCGACGCATGGCGTCTTCGACACCCGCCTCAGCAGCATATAGAGCGCGGTTTGAGTTATCGGCATCTATGGACTGACGAATCTCGCGCGTCGCGATTGAGGTAATGCCTACAAACAAGACCACTAATATCGACGAAATCGCGATTGTAGTAATTAATGCTGCCGAACCTTGATGTCGACGTCGCCACATTCTGCTCACACGGTTTACCATAACTGCTTTCATCCTACCGATTTATAGATTATTTTGCAAGTCATTAATCCTGCCTCGTCACAACTATTGATTGCAGCATCGTACCAGCGGAGTAAATATCAGTCTCCCCTGCAAAGCCTAGCTTCGAAGGTGCACTCGCCCCACGAAAGGCACCAACTCGAACCTGCCAGATTACCGGACCGCTGGCGCTAGCATTGACCTGCTCGACCACAAAGGATGACTGAGCCCCCGCCCACACGGGATTCCGATCGCTCCAGACATCTGTACTCATAACATATTTTGGAGTTGCAAAAGTTGCACAATCATCCGATCGAGCAAGTACGTAGTAGCCGAGCTCAGGAACCAAAACTTGCGCGTAGCCAATCTGACGCACTCCAGTATTGAGACACACTCCATTTGCAATCGTTGCGCCTGCTGCGGTAGTTATCGGAGTGATACTGAGTGTTTGACGCAGGTCACGAGTCAGGCTGTCCATAGCTTTTCGAGCTTCCTCTTGAGTACGAGTAAGGCTTTGGGCCTTACTATAGATCCCAAAGATACCAATGAAGCTTACAAGCGAAACTGTGACGATGACGGTTAAGAAAGCAATCGAAAAAGTAAGCTCCAGTAGGGTGTAGCCTTTTTTATGTCGGCGGTGCACTAATGATGTTGCCACTATTCTGTCTCCGAAATTATCGTACTAGAGTTGAGCGAGCTATTTGGCGTACCAGAAGCGCTAGTCCACGTTACTTGAGCATTAAACACTACAGCCTTCACGTTAGTGGCACCGGCAGGCGGTACACCTCCTCTAGGCGCAAGATCGCCCGGTAAATAATACCCACTTGGCCGAAGCACTAATGTATAGTCCGTGCTATCTGAATTAGTAGCCAAGGCTGGATCAAGATTTGAACCAATAGCATTCAAGCCGACACCATTGGCCCTTATTTCAAATGTGCATGGCTCTGCACCAGCAGGACAGACGAATGAGGAAGCAGACTCTGCACCCGTGCTTTGACGCAAAACCATATGAAAAGAGCCACCAGTAGACGAAAGCGCCGTAATAAAATCAGACCACCGGAAGGTATTCTGCTCACGAGCGGCTCGGATCGATTCAAGGCCCTGCTGAGCGAGGTACTGTGCCTGAGTACGCTGATTGGCACTGGCCGCAGAGCGCCAGGCGGATAGCGCCGAACCATATGCGAGCGTCAACACGGTGGTAATGATCGCGAAAGCAAAGATAATCTCTACAAGTGTCAGTCCTGGTCGTTTTGTGTGCATCTTCTTCATGGCTACCTTGTTTGCACCGTAGTAGTACCGTCTACTAGATTAAATTGTATCTCAGCAGAGAACCTTGGATTTGCACCGCTGCGCTCAACAGATTCGAAGCGCCACAGAACAGCGCATGGCTGACTAGCCAGCGGGCCCGTCCCTGATCCAGTACTGTAATTATATGATTCGTCATCATAGCTCCCCCTCCAGCCCGGTGTACTACTCACAGTACCGCCCCACGGCACTCGTGGGCCCCCTATTAACTGCGGTGCCACAGTAGCCGAATCAGGTCTTGAAAATGCGTTGTAGCTACCACTAATCTGCCGGAAAACGATCAAAGACTGCTGAGCGACGTTGGTAACCCCTACACCGGCAGTCTTGGGTTTTACCTTATTACTACAAACCGAATCATTTGGGGCAATGTTTTGGTAGCCAGCAAGATATAATGTAGCCGGAAGCTGAATCTCTCTAGACGAATAACTCGCAATTCCTTCCGACTGACCAGTTGCACCAGGGGCCGTCTGCTTGAGGTAATACACGCGCATTGTAGTCTGTGGTGTCGCTAAGTTTTCGGGGGTAATGCCAACCGCGGCGCCAAAAAGCTCTTCACCGGAAGCAAAGCTCGCTCCCCCATTCGGCGCTTTGTTCGATGAACTCTCACTTTGGATACTACGTATTTCTGACTCAATCTGCCTAACCTGGTTAGAAAAGTCTACTGATTTGCGTGAGTTAAACCAAGCAAGAGAGCCCGCAATAAGCATTGAGGAAATCCCCAGTACTAACACCAGCTCAACAAGTGATACTCCCGACTTGTGAGGCTTACAATATATTTGTGTCTGATATCGGCGCATATTCATAGATAATTACTTACCAGCAGTATACCACTTATGCTGAAGGCATTAAAATCATCATATAAAAATCCCGAGATACCAATTCAAGAGCGAGCCGCCCCAGAAAAACCCAGAGAATAGTCCGGCGATAAGAAAAGGGCCGAAGGCAATCGTACTCTTGCGGGTTTTCTGGTGTATAGCAATCAAGATCACACCGACGATCGCACCGAGATTAAAGCCAATAAAGATCGCTGTAACGAGCTGCACGCCTGATAGGGCTAGCCCCATGATTCCAGCGAGCCAAATGTCACCATCCCCTAGCCATGCCCCACCGGACGCCCTCCAAATGAGCCAGAAGATCCCCGTAAATAAAGCGGCTGACAAGAGTCGCGTTACAAGCTCCATCCAACTTCCAGTCATCCACACGGTCGAGACAGCCAGAAGTAACGCGATGACTACGGAAGGAATCAGGAATTGGTCAGGTAGCTCCATCCAACGCGCATCGTACACAAAGGCCGCAAGCATCAGCGAACTCAGAGCTAGCCACAGCGCGACGACGAACCAGTCCTTCAGATCGGTTGGACTCAAGCTCAAGTAGATCCCCGCCCACAGCACGGCGTTTGCGAGCTCCACTGCCGGATACTGCCAGGATATGGTCTTGTGACAGGTTCGACACTTCCCCCTCAAGCCGAGCCACGATAGCACCGGGATGAGCTCATACCATTTCAGCGGCGTATGGCAGTGTGGACACATACTGCGCCCCTCTGAGACCTTACGTCCCGTACGAATGCGCCACACCCACGCATTCAGGAATGAGCCTATGAGCAGGCCGTAGAGTGCGAGAGCCGCAGCGATCAATACGCTTATCTGCATACTATCCCCGAAGATATAGAGAAAGAGTAACTTCATTGATATTCATTATATGGGAAGCATGAGCATATAACCAAAAAAGCCCCCGAAGGGGCTTTTTTTATAGTCACTTAGTTGCTACTGGGTGACTTGAGTCCAAGTACCAGTGTTACCTGTACCTGCACTTTCGAAACAGATCGCCGCTACTGCCCGACCGTTTATCGAGGCAAGCTGGACATCTCGACCGCCAGCGTCGTTGGTTGGGTTACAAGCCCCGGTACCGAGCGCTGCAACAATATCAACTTCCATAGTCGTAGTACCTACTCTTCGTTCACCATCTGGTAGGTAGTCGTCCAAGAGAGTGGTATTCGCTTGAGCAGTACCGTTGTTAACGAAGGTACCATTGTTATTACCCTGGAACGAGCTAGATGCTGCAATCACTCTTGAGGCAGCGTTCTTTCGGGCATCGTTGCGCTGTGAGCGCTGAGCACCTTGAACCGCAAAGAATACAACCACCATGATGAGGGCTGCGATTGCCAAAACGATCACAACTTCAATCAGGGTGAATCCCTTTTTTACTGTGTTAGTCATAAGACCTCCTTAAATAATATTCGCGTTTGTTTTAATAATAACGCTTATGCTTATCATACCAAACAATGAGCCTACGTCAAGCCGGATTAACCGGCGTTTAGATCTTGACCGACAAGGCCATAAACTGGATACAAGATACCGACAATTAAGATAATAACGAGAAAGCCCATAAATACGATCATAATAGGCTCGATAACTGTTGAGATATTTTTTACGGCCTGGTCAACTTCGTTTTCATAGAAAGTCGCCAAGCGATCGAGCATCTCACTCATGGTCCCCGAATCTTCACCTACCTTAATCATCTGCCCGACAAGTGGAAGAAAGTATTCTGTCTTCTCAAGAGCAGATGAGAGCGCTCGCCCAGCCTTTACTTCGGTAGCCAGAACCTCTACTTCTGCTTTGAGGATGTCATTATTCAGGCTCTCCCCAACTAAGCGCAGTGCTTCTAAGATAGGAATACCACTCGATACCAAGCTGCTCAAAGCCCTAGCAAAGCGCGCCATATACATCTTAATGAAGAGCTGGTTGAGTGGTGGCATTGTCAGCTTTGAACGATCTAGGAAACGCCTTCCCGATCGACTTTTAAAGTAGGCGTAGGTACCGTACACAAGCGCCAATACTGCTGGCAACGTAATGTACCACCACTTAGTGATTAGGGTCGAACCAAAAATGAGCACTTTAGTAAACCACGGCAATTCTTTATTGAAACTCTTATAGAGCTCAGCGATCTGAGGGACAACTGTCGTCATCATGAAGCCCATCACTCCAAGAATTACTACGAGTACGATCCCAGGATAGATCAGAGCACCCCTTACCTTAGAGGAGATATCAGCTTCTTTTTCAAGCTGATTTGCGAGGCGCTGCAAGCCTTCCTCCAGCTTACCGCTAGCCTCACCAGCCTCTACCATCGAAATATAAATCCGGCTAAAGTTTTCCGGATACTGAGCGAGGGCATCCGACAAAGATGTACCCCCTTCAACATCTTTAGATAAGCGGAAGATCACGCCCTTCATGCGTTTATCATCAACTTGACTTAGCGTGGAGTTTAGAGCAGCAGAAACAGGTAAGCCGGCCTTAATAAGCGTTGCTAGCTGACGAGTGAAGATGATCTTATATTTTGCCTTAACCTTGCTATGAGGATTCTGTCCGGACAAAATTGATCCATTTTTCGACCGCATCTCGAGCGGATACAGATCTTGCTTGAGCAAGAGCTTACCGGCAGCCATCTCGCCATCAGCTTGAATCGACCCGGTTATGATCCTGCCGGTGGTCTTGTCTTTGGCTTTGTATTGAAACGTTTGCATAGTAAGTATGAGTGCCTAGCCGCGCATTAAGCGGTCTAGCTCCTCTAGATTCACGGCGTAGTTCTTCGCCTCATCGTAGCTGATCTTGCCCTCATGGATATGCTTCGCGAGCGTAGCGTCCATCGATTGCATGCCGTACTCAGCACCCGTCTGAATTACTGCATCGAGCTGATGGCTCTTGCCTTCACGGATAATATTTCGCACTGCCGGAGTCACGACGAGGATTTCAGCCACCGCCATACGTCCACCACCAATCATCGGTATGAGCCGCTGCGCCACAATTCCCTGCAGCACGCTCGCGAGCTGAATGCGGATCTGTTGCTGCTGGTGCGGCGGGAAGACGTCGACCATACGATCAATCGACTGCGCGGCCGAGTTGGTGTGCAGCGTCGCAAAGACCAAGTGGCCGGTCTCCGCCACGGTAATAGCTGTGGAGATCGTCTCGAGGTCTCGCATCTCGCCGATGAGCACTACATCTGGGTCTTCACGGAGGCTCGAACGGAGCGCCGAGGAGAAGCTACGAGTATCGAAGTGGACTTCACGCTGGACTACAATCGATTTCTTGTGATGATGCTGATACTCGATTGGATCTTCAATCGTGATAATGTGCATGGCGCGATCACGGTTCACCTTATCGAGCATGGCAGCGAGCGTAGTCGACTTTCCAGATCCGGTTGGCCCCGTGACGAGCACTAAGCCGCGCGGATATTCAGTCATCTTGTTCATAATTGGCGGTAAATGAAGATCCTCGACGGTACGGATCTGATTGGGGATCAAACGAAAGGCAACAGCTGGATTACCCTTCTCATGAAAAGCGTTGACGCGGAATCGCCCAAGATCTCCATACGCAAAGGAGAAATCAATTTCTTTATCCTTCAGGTATATCTCTTTCTGTTCGTCATCGAGCAGACCGAAGAGTACGTCATCAATACCTTCGGCCGTCAGGGCAGCCTGATCTTTGATTGGAGCTAGCGCACCATCGACGCGTAACATCGGTGGCAAACCAACCTGAATGTGGAGATCGGAAGCATCGCGGCGTATCACCTCTTCTAAATATGGTTCAATAGCAAGCTTACCCGACTGCGTGGCAGTCTCCATCTGATGCACCTGGCTTGCAGCGCTCACCTCTGGCTGTGGAGCAGCTGGCGCTGCAGCCTGTTGAACGCGCATTGGAGCTGGCGGCGCCACGGGCATAGGCATCACGTCATTCACAGCTGCCTGAGCAGCCGCCATTGGGTCCTGGGGCGGCGTTGGTTGCGGCGTTGGTGGGGTGGTTGGTGGCATTGGTGATTCCTAACTTTCTACTTGATTATCGTTCCATCGCAACACGAGCTACTTCTTCGACACTCGTGACACCCGTTAGTGCCTTGAGATATCCATCTTGCTGCATGGTGAGCATTCCGTCCTTAATCGCCTGGCCTTGAATGTCACTGGTCGTGGCGCGATTTAAGAGTAACTTCTCCATGGCTGGATTCATCTCCAAGACTTCAAAGATACCTACTCGACCGGAATAGCCGTCTTTACATTCGGCACAGCCCGCCCCCTTATACAAAGTATAAGCGCTTTGGCTATACAGTGGCAAACCCTGATACCCATATTCTTGCTCTTTCGCCTGTTCTTCTGCCTGTGTTTTCGGCAAAAAGTTACCGATAATCTTATTAATGAGCTCCACTGCCGTTCCTGGCGCAGCATAGGAAACGCGACACTTTGTACAGATTTTTCGGACCAAACGCTGGCCGATCACAGTATTCACAGTTGACGCAATGAGAAATGGCTCAATCTTCATATCGAGCAAACGAGGCAATACGCCGGCGGCAGAGTTAGTGTGCAACGTAGACAGTACGGTGTGCCCAGTAAGCGCCGCCTGCACGGCCAGGTCAGCGGTCTCGGCATCACGGATCTCCCCTACCAGCACAACATTTGGATCCTGACGCAGGATAGATCTGAGTCCACTCGCAAAGGTCAGCCCGACCGCCGTATTTACCTGGATCTGATTAATGCCCTCCATCTTGTACTCAACTGGGTCTTCAAGTGTGACAATATTAATTGCCGAAGACTTAATCGCCTGGACAACTGCGTACAGTGAAGTCGACTTACCAGATCCGGTTGGTCCGGTGGAGAGGATCATGCCGTGCGGCTTTTTGATACCAGACTGGATGAGTCGCATCGAGCGCCCTCTAAACCCTAGGGTATCGAGGGTGATGTTCTGGGCATTCTTGTCCAAGATACGAATCACGACCTGCTCGCCATAGCTAATCGGCGCGATTGCGATACGGAGGTCAACTTCGCGCCCCGAGAACATATAAACCGCCTGACCGTCTTGCGGGATGCGGTGCTCGTCAATTTTCAGGTTTGAGAGAATCTTAATACGTGAGATCAGTGCTGGCTCACTCGACTTCGGCAAGGTCATGACTTCCTGCAAAATTCCGTCGATGCGGAAACGGATCTTGAGCTCCTTCTGCCGTGGCTCGATATGAATATCAGAGGCCCGGGAATTGATCGCATACTCGAGGATCGTGTTAAGGGCCCGAGTAATTGGAGCGTCCTGAACGATGTCATTGATCTTCTTCTGCTCAGCCTTGGTTTTCTTCTCTTCTGTTACCTCTTCCTTGCTCGATGCAGCGATGTTCTTGAGGACTTCCGAGACTTCTTGGCTAAAACGTTCCTTATACATGCTAAGGACGACATCGATTCCTGCCTGAGAAGCAATATAGGGACTAATTGTGTAGCCAGTCTTTCTGGCAATAAAGTCGATGGCCTGTAAGTTTGTCGGATCAAGCATGGCGACACTGAGCGCACCATTCGATACGCCAAACGGCACCGCCATATACGTCTTGGCGGTTTCGAGTGGCACCATCTCAAGTACCTTCTGATCAACCGGCTTATCAAGATGCACGAGGTCGACGAAGGGTATCTTCTTCGCGATGGCGATGAGCTTGACCGAATCATCTTCCGAGAGTGCTTTCATATCCATGAGAACTTGTAAGAGGCCTTTGTTCTCTTTTGCAGCCCGCAGGCGCGCAACCTCCAAGACATCATGCGGGACGACATTCCCCTGCACGATCATATTCTCGATGATTTTTTGATTGTCTTGCGTTAACACGGAAAAAGCAGCTCCTTTTTGTTGTGCTTAGAAGATTGGCCCCTTCGAACCACACTTTTCGTCAGTACACTTCTGAGGATCTGAGAAGTCAACGAAGCGGAGCAAATCGTTGAGTTTGGTCACATCCTGCTCATCCGAAAGGGGTACTTTCACCTTGGCTGGGACCTGCACCGCTATGCCGGTGTCTTCTGGTGCCGGTGCGAGCTGTGTATAGAGGAGCACACCAGCAATCGCAAAGACCGCTACCGCGAAGACCAGCCCGATTACATCTCGACGTTTCATTTCTCGTATTTCTCCTTGTCATTTTCGTATTCATCGATCTTGACTGCGGTGTCATCAATCGATGGCTTACCCATCGAATACACTTTATAGGTGATATCGAGCGTCAGGCTCCCCTGGGCGCTAGAAATCTTCATCGTCGAAAAGTCGAAGGTACGAGCCGATGTCTCGAGAGCTGCCAAGAAGTTAAACATCGCCTCGGGCGCAGCAGATGCCTTGATGGTCACCGTGTTTGGCTGGGCTGCGCCACTTGCGGAGCCTGTTTCTGTAGTCGCAGCAGCTGTACTCGTTGTGTTCGTACCGCTTCCCTGCTTAGAGATTGATTCAACATTGACCTGCTTATCTTTTTGCAGCCGGTTAAAGATTGTCAGTACACTTTCGAAGTCTTCATTCTCTGGCAGGGTGCGCTGGGTAATAAAATCAAACTTCGAAGGCTTATTTGCTTCTGCCAGCTTAATCTTCTGTAGCTCGGGTTCGGCTGCGGCGATTTGTTCAATCTTCTTCTCTGAGAGCTTGATCTGGTACTCTTGTGCTCGCACTTCAAGGGCTTTCCTGATGTTTGCTTGCGCCAAATTATAGATAAAATACCCACCAACTAACACGGCGAGAGTCGCGACACCAATAGCAATCAAGAGATAATTGCGCATACTCTGCGCTGCAGCGATTGAACCAGGAGTATCTGGCGTCTGAATCTTCTTCGAGGCTTCTGGCTTTTTCTTATCAGCAACCATTACTGTGTACCTCCCGATTCACTCGTCTTGCTGTCCTCACGGAACTTCTTGACGAGCTTCTCATCTACCACAAACGTAACCTCAAAATCAGCATTCACAGATTCCTTGTTCTTGGTAACGGTCTCGACATCTACGTCTTTAAAGACCGGTACACGATCAAATCCTGCGATCTCACTGAAGGTTACGTTGTAAGTCTTGAGGGAATTAATAAACAGTGATACCGCGTTGTAATCTGGCGCTTTCACGGCGGCGACAACTTTATACTCTGGATCTACCGAGAGGCTCGTGAAGGTTACTCCTGGCGGCTTAGCTTCAGATAAACGAGTAAAGAGCTGGGAGATCAACACGCGATTATTCGACAAACGATCCGACTCGGATAAGGCCGCGTTAAACCACGCAACATCCTGCTCTGTGGACGCCTTACTGGCAATCTCCGTCTTCAGCTCATCGATCTTCTGGGTATTTTGTCCATACTGAAGATTACGCGCACCAAGGAGCAAAACCAATACCACTAAGATAATACCTACACTACTCGTAATCACGACACAGACTACGGTCACGAGTCGCTTTGTCTGCTGATTCTTGAGCTTAATCAGGCGAGCTTCTGGAAGAAGGTTAATTCGTACAGACATTGGTCACCTACACCATATTCCTCAATGCAAGACCGACGGCCGTTGAGTAGCCCAGCGCCATACCCGACAGTCGGTCGGAGAATTCGTTCGCATAACTAATCTTCTGCCACGGGTTGCCCATCTCGACAGCCAGGCCAAGAGCATTCGCAAGATACACCGGCATCTCTGGAATTGCCGCTGGGCCACCGGTGATGACGACTTTTTCAACCTTGCGGCCAGGGTTATTCTGATAGAAGTAATCTACCGATCGCTTTATCTCATCAACAACGTTATCCAGTAGTGGTTTCATAGCTCGGTAGACCTGACCCTCCAGCTTGGTCTGAGTAAGTCCAAACTTGCGCACAAACTGCTCGGCCTGCGCTTCATCGAGGCCAAGATTCTGAGCAACGGCTCGAATGAGCGACTTTGCCCCAACATTCACCGAGCGAATCATTGCTGGCACACCGCCAGAGATGACACCGATATCTGCGGTCAGTGACGCAAACTCAATCAAGATAACATCAAGATCAGCGTTTGGCACCATTGAGCGAGACTGCGCAATAGCGTTAATGTCGAGCGCCATCAGCTCGAGCCCAGCTTGCTGGAAGATACTCAAATACTTCGTCGCGACCGTGGTTGGCGTCGCTACCAGCAAGACGTTGATCTCATCGACATCCTTCTCTTGCGTCATACGATAAAAATCAAGCTTCACTTGGTCGATCGGCATCGGGATGTACTTATCTGCCTGATAACGTATGGTGTGGGCTATCTCTTGATCAGCCATCTGAGGTAGCTTGAGGACACTCGCAAACACTTTCGAGGCCGGTAAACCAGCTACAACATTCTTCGTGCTCACCCGCGCATCACCGACGAGCTGCTTGAGCGTCGCCGCAACCCGCGCGAGGTCGGCTGGCGAATCTGAAGACATCAGCCCAAATGGCAGCTCGATATCGCCGTATGTCACGAGCGTCGGCTTATCATGAATCAACTTGAGCTCGACTAACCGAATACCCGAGTTACCAAGGTCTACACCAAAATAATGTTCATCTTCTACGAATAATTCCATGTATCCACTATTCTAGCATAAGTACTTTTAAGAGCGCACTATCTCGGCCCACAAAAAGTGTCTGGGAGCTAGATTCCATCGGTTTAGAAGCGTGCTGGCGCGCTATCCGACGTATAGCTGGCACCAGACAGGTCTGGGCTGGTGAGGTATTC
>CAYSMD010000009.1:1189-24247 GCA_964432055.1 uncultured Candidatus Saccharibacteria bacterium | reverse complement strand
CACGAAAAGATGAAGGCTGCGCTCGAAGAGACCTACGGCATCATCGTCTACCAGGAGCAGGTCATGCAAATCTCAAAAGACCTCTGTGGCTTTACCGGCGGTCAAGCTGACACCTTGCGTAAGGGTATTGGTAAGAAGATTCCAGAAGTCATCGCTAAGATGAAGAAAGACTTTATCGAAGGTGCCATTAAGCACTCCGACGCCGATCGAGATTTTGTCGAGACGCTCTGGGGATCGATCGAAGACTTTGCGGCCTATTGTTTCAATAAGAGTCACGCCGCCTGTTACGCGCTGATTGCTGTGCAAACCGCCTATTTGAAGGCGCACTACCCAGCAGCTTTCATGGCGGCGCTACTCACCAGCGATCACGGCAACTTGGACCGCGTGGCGATCGAAGTGGCTGAGTGCCGCAAGATGGGCATCCCCGTTCTGCCACCAGATATTAATGAAAGCTTTTCGGAGTTTGCGGTGGTGCGCGACGCTGGGCCGAATGGTGAAGATGTGATTCGCTTTGGACTCGCGGCGATCAAAAACGTCGGGCTTGGGCCAGTAAATGCCGTCTTGGCTGCCCGCGAAGAGGGTGGTCACTTTGCCTCGATGGAAGATTTTGTTCGTCGCGTTGATGCTCGCGAGATTAATAAGAAGGCCATCGAAGCTCTCATGAAGGTTGGAGCCTTTGATTCGATCGGTGATCGAGCGACCTTGTTTGCAAATCTCGAGCGAATTGTCAGCTATATGAGTAAGGTGCAGAAGAATGCACTGTCTGGGCAAATCGATATTTTTGGTAGTATGGGGATCGCTGAAGAAACGCCTTCTTTGCCGCTTGAAGCCCCGAGTGAGATTATCGCGGAGCGAGAGTTCTTGCAGTGGGAGAAGGAGCTGCTTGGTCTCTATCTCTCGAGTCATCCGTTGCGCGAAGTGGAGGGTTGGCTCTCAGAAAAGACCACTCCAGCATCAGCTCTCAAGCCTGCGATGGATGGTGAGAAGGTCGTTGTTGGCGGCGTGGTTACGACGGTTCGCAAGATCGTCACGAAGAAGGGCGACGCCATGGCTTTTGTCGGCCTCGAGACAATCTCGGGTGACACCGAGCTGTTGGTTTTCCCCCGTGCCTATGAGGCCACTCCCGACCTATGGGTTGAGGATAAACTCTTGGTAGTGCAGGGCAAGGTAAATGCGAAAGATCGTGATGGCCGTTTGACTGATGAGATCAAAATCGCTGTCGACAAAGCCAAGACGCTCGATGCGGCCGTGCTCAAGCATTACATTCCGACCGGTGACAAGATGGTTCCAGATGTTGACCCGGCAGCCACCCAGGCAGCGGCACGTGTCGTGATTACACTGCAGGATCTGAAGGATCAGACGGTGATCTTGCGCCTCAAATCAACATTGCAATCAGTGCCCGGTGATACCGAAACGATTCTTGAGCTGGCGTCGACCGGTCAAAAGATCCGCCTACCGTTTAAGGTGGCGGTCTCCGAAAAGCTCAAAACCACACTGGCCAGTATCGTTTCGGCAGATGCCGTAAGTGTCGAGTGAGTTTGCTCTCACGCTGCGCTTAGCTTTATAATCCGACTATTCCCCGCACCTCAACCACGAAAAGGAGTCGGCCTATGCCTGCTCATATCATCTGTCTGTCTGGTCCGGAAGGGGTCGGCAAGGACTCGATCATGCGCGAGCTGCTCGCCAAGGCGCCATGGCTCAGGTTCGGCCAGAAGGCGACGACCCGCACTGCTAGGCCGGACGATCTGGATCCCGAGACGGGTCTCATGAAGTACAACTACGTCTCGTTCGATGAGTTCATGCGTCAGCGTCAGCTGGGCGAAATCGTCGAGCACTCCCAGAACGCAACCGGTGGGTTCTACGGATCTCAGGTGGACTTCCAGGACCGGATGTCCGTTGAGATTCGCGACATCGATGTCAACGGGGCACTTCAGCTGGCCGGCAAGGCAGCGCTGAACTCCGACTTCCCACGGGTGACACCCATCGGCATCATCCCGCCAACCCGGCCGCACCCCGAGATCTTCGACGGCGTCGGTGGTCTGCAGCAGCTGTTCCGAGGCTTCCCGATGCGAGAGAACTGGCGAGAACTGCTCGTTGATGAGATGCGCGAGACGATCGCCGAGCGCCTCAGCCGTCGTGGTGACAAGCCCGAGATCATCGAGCAGAAGCTGGCTCGCGCGGTCTGGGAGATCCCCGAGATCCTGCGCACCTGGCAGCATGTCGTGATCAACGACGACCTCTCGGCTGCCGTCGACCGCGCCGGGCAGATTGTTCAGCAGGTCGCCGAGGCTGAGGCCGAGTACGCGAGCTTCCGGGCTCACTCCGTCTGAAGTACGGAAAACCCGCTACCGATTGTTTGGTAGCGGGTTAGTTATTTCTGGGTAGTGGTGTCAACCAGCCTGAGCCATCATGTGCTGCTTGGCTCGCTCGGCCTCTGGCTCGAAGAAGCCGTGCCACACATCCTCGATCTCCACCATGATGACCATGGCCTCGAAGATGCCATCGCCACGGAGGCGTACGGCGCGAGTTTTCGAGAGACTCATCATGAAGGGCGTGTCGAACAGCGTTGCGTTCTGACCCTTGATGTTGCTCTGCAGTGTCGTGAGCGCTGTCTCGAGCTCAGTGTAGCTCGCGACATCGATCTCGCGGACACTGCGCTTGCTGTACGACGGGCTGCCGGCGATGATGAGCTCGTGTTCGTCGATGTCGAAGGCGACACGCTTGTACTCGAGCATGAAGATTGCGATTGAGGTAATGACCATGTGGTAAACCTTTACTCGTCGGGAAGGTACGTTGATTGAAATGTCATTATGCTAATGAAACGCAGTATTGTCAAATGTTGGCCGCTCGGGAAACTCCGCTCGGACTTCTTGCTTTCCTCGAGAAAACCTGATAGAATACTCAAGTTATGCAAGCAAGTGCTATTCAAAAGCCCCAGCTCAAAGCAAAGATCGTCCAGGTTCAGCCAGGCGACACAGTACGCGTTCACCAGATTATTCGTGAAGGCGCCAAGACTCGTACCCAGGTGTTCGAAGGTCTCGTGATTCGTTATCGCAAGCCAAATGACGGCAATGCCTACCTCACGGTTCGCAAGATTGCCTCAGGTGTTGGCGTGGAGAAGAGCTGGTTTGTTCACTCGCCAAACGTAGAGAAGATCGAAGTTGTTCGCCGAGCTAAGGTTCGCCGAGCCTTCCTTTCGTACATGCGTGGTCTTCGTGGTAAGAAAGCTCGCTTGCTCGAGCAGGAATTTGATAAGACAGCTGCCAATGATGTTGATCACCGTACTGCTGGTGAGATCGCTGCTACTGAAGCTGAAGAGGCTGCTGCGGCAGCCGATGCCCAGACTCCTGACAGCGAAGAGGGCGTCGTAGAGTCGACCGAAGAGCTTGCCAAAGAAGAGAACAAGCAGGCTGCCGCCGATGATGCGCAGGTTGATAGTGACAACGAGCAGGATCTCGCTGAAGCCGAAACTCAAGAAGGTCTTGATAAGGCTGACAAGGAAGACGACAAAAAGCAGGCCTAGAGAAGTAAGCTATCTCAATATGACGAAACACGCCCAACTGGGCGTTTTTCTTATGCTTGAAAATTGAGTCAAAATATCGCAAAATAGCTTCGTTCTAAGTACCTACCACAGAAAAGGCTCTTCACTATGCCGCAACACAAGTTCTTGATCGAGATCCCAAGGCCAGACGACTGGCATGTTCACTTGCGTGACACGCGCATGCTCGAGGCGGTTCGGGCCTTCACCGAGGTGCAGTTTCAGCACTACCTCTTGATGCCGAACCTCATCCCGCCGCTCGATACGGCCCAACAAATCGCGTTCTATCGGGAGCGAGTTGCTGGCACGGGTTTCGAAGACTCGGTATTGCGCAAGCGAGCGCTGTTCACCTTCTACCTCACGCGCCACACCTATTGGCAGGAGATCGAAGCCGCTTCGCCCTTCATCAGGGCAGCCAAGTTCTATCCCGATGGTGGCACGACCAACTCGGGCAGTGGTCTGAAGTCGCCACGGGACATCAACCCCGACGTCTTGCGGGCGATGGAGGAATTCGGTAATGTGCTCTGCCTGCATGGCGAGGTGACGGCTGATGTGCAGCCTGATCCTCTCCTGCGCGAAGTCGAGTTCATTCCCCACCTCGCGTGGTTGGTGAGCCGCTATCCGCGTCTCAAGATCGTGGTCGAGCACGTGTCTGACCGCCGCATGCTCGATGCGGTGTACGACATGCCCGAGAACGTGGCGGCTACCATCACGGGCCATCATCCGTTCATCACGAACTTCGATGCCGTGCGGGACATCCACTGCAACTGCATGCCGGTTGCCAAGACTGGTGACGATCGGGATGCGCTGGCCGAGGCCATCCTCACGGCGGATACCCAGCCGAAGATCTTCTTCGGGTCAGATTCTGCTCCGCATACCGAGCAAGGCAAGCACGCAGGTTTTGCGGGAGTCTGGTCGAGCCCGGTGGCGATTCCGGTGCTCTGGGATCACTTCATGTCTCGAGGTGGCTTGCAGAGCTGGGACGCGTTCACGGCATTCACGAGCACCAATGGTGCGCGCTTCTACGGCGTGGGCGATGAGCTGAGCGAACGCCCGGTTCTCACGCTGGTCCGCCAGGACTGGCGCGTGCCGGAGGAGTGGTTGATCGATGGCCCTCGTAGCGAGCCCACTCCGGACAACCGTCTCATCCCATGGAAGGCTGGCGAAGTTCTGCCGTGGCGGGTGCTTGAGCTGGATTGGTTTGGCGAGGCCGCCTGAGGCAGGTCTCTTCGAACGAAACCCTAACACTAGTGTTGGGGTTTTTCTTATGCTTGAAAAACGTAGCTAACTATTGCACGATGATGCAGTTACAACGCACCTCTTAAGAGAAAGCAGTCCACTATGTCAATTGATCTCTGTGGTATGACACTTGAGCACCCGTTGATGAACGCCGCCGGCCCCGGCAAGTCGCTTCAGGACATTCAGCGGCTCTTCCGTTCTGCGACGAGTGCTTCGGTGCTTGGGTCACTCACTGGCATCAAGCAGGAGCGCACGGGCAATCCGGAGCCGAACGAGTTCGAATCGCCAGACGGCATCTACATGCTCAACTCCAAGGGCCTGCCTGACCCGGGACTGATCTACTACTCCCGTGAAGACATCTACGAGGAGTTGTCAGACCTCATGCTGCGCGACCCACGCCCTGTCATCCTTTCGATGGCGCCGCAGAACGGTCTGGCCGACATGGAAGATCTGCTCAAGCTGGCGCACATCTGGGCTGTGCAGGGCCTGGAGCTGAATCTCAGCTGTCCAAATGTCTGGGACGCTTCGGGGAGCCAGAAGCAGCTTGCGTGCTTCAACCGACGTGCCATCATGGAGAGCCTGTCGGCCCTGGCTGATCTGCTGCGTCGCTTCGACGCGCACGACTGGCCGGTCGGCATCAAGGTGTCTCCGTACTCCGATCCGATGACGCTCGAATGGATGGCGCAGACCATCATCGAGCTGAGCCGTCGTCCCGGCATGCCCAGGCTCTACGTGGTGACTTCGAACACCTTCCCGAACGCCCTTGCCTTGGATCGTCGCGGTAAGTCCGTCATTTCGGTCAAGTACGCAGGCATGTCAGGGCCGGCGCTGAAGCCGATTGCCTTGGGGCAGACGAGCATGTGGGCCGAGGCTCTCGACCGCACAGATATTCCGGTGGTCGGGGTTGGCGGTATCCGCACGGGCCAGGATGTTGCCGACTATCTCTATGCCGGAGCGACGGCTGTCCAAGTAGGTCGGCACTACTGGCGAGGTGGAGAGCGAGTGTTCGAGGAGATCCTCACCGAGTGGGTTGCGCTTGGCTGATCTCTCATCTGGTTTTGGGCTTCTATGCTCAAAACCAGTTTTTTTATACAAAAAACCCGCTAGTTTCTGGTCTAGCGGGGTGCAAATAGCTGCGGATGGTCGCCGAAGAGCGTGAGTACGTCGCAGGTTTCGGTCCAGCCATTATTGCTGGAGAGTGGCTTGATGCCGGCGCGCAGATGGGCTTCTTCGACCTCTGTGAGAACGTGCTCGCCCCAGTGCCCGAGGAGGGTCGAGTGGCGGTTATCAAGCACGCGCAGTGCTGGTCCGCCATCGAACATGCCGTAGGTTGGGTCGAGAAGGTTGCCATCGGCGTCCTCGAGCCAGGCGTGTGGGCGGTTGTCACTCACACGCCCGACTACAATGCGGATATCGTATTCGAACGCAGTTCGAATCAGGGGTGCCTGCAGGAGGGTTGTCAGCATGCAACAGCCATGCGGCCACAAGCGGTAGGCATACTCCATGCTGTTTTCGAGCGATAGCATGTAGATGGCTGCCAGTACGTAGTTCGGTCGTTCATCTCGCCAGAGCTTTTTCCATGGCTCGAGTGAGAATGTTCCAGGATAGTGCGGATCCATCGGCGCTTCCTATCAGGAGAAGGTGCGATGACAGGATTATACGTGATATGTCCGTAAAAACAAGTCTAGACATTCGTATTTTGTTCGTAGTATTATTCATTCATGGCAAGGATATGGGCACATTCGGAGGTTGAGGAGGCAGTGCGCGACGAGGGCTTTGCCGTTGTCGCCGGCATGGATGAAGTTGGCCGCGGGCCTTTGGCGGGGCCAATGTCTGTTGGAGTAGTTATCTTGCCAGCTGGCTTTGCAGAGCCGGTTGTAGATTCGAAGCTATTGTCTCCGCAGCAGCGCATGGAGAAAGCGATCGCCATTCGAGCCGGCGCACTCAGCTTTGCGGTTGCTCATGTTGAGCCAGAATATATCGATACACATGGTGTCACAGCAAGCTTGCGCGAGGCGGGGCGACGAGCCTTGGCGCAGCTTAAGCTGTCTCCGGATATTATTTTGCTTGATGGTCGGCATAATTTTCTCGCGGCAGATACACCAGTGCGTACTCTCATCAAAGGTGACCAGATCAGTGCCTCGATAGCTGCAGCATCAATCCTCGCCAAGGTTGAGCGAGATGATCTCATGCGTGAGTATGCGCATATGTATCCCGAGTATGGCTTTGAGACGCACGTTGGCTATGGCACGCCACGCCATATCGCAGCACTCAAGAAATATGGCGCGACACCAATCCATCGGCAGAGCTTTCTAACGAAGATAGTCGCATGAATACAACGCTGATTGGCCGTCGAGCTGAAGCTAGTGCTTGCGAGTTTCTGGTAGATAAGGGTATGACGGTTTTGTCGCAGAATGCACGGACTCGTCTCTATGAGCTCGACCTAGTCATGCTCGATGGTGATACGCTGGTGGTTGTCGAAGTAAAATATCGAAAGAATGCATTGTGGGGCGGTGGTGAAGCTGCGCTTGATCAGCACAAGATTCATCGACTCATTATGGCCACGCAGCTTTGGCAAGTTGAGCATGGCTATGAGCTGCATGCGGTAAGAATCGACTTAGTTGTGGTTGAGGGGAGCGGCATGCGTTGTCGGTATTACTCGAATGTAGTCGAGGTTAGCGCATGAGAATTGGCACTTGGCGCTTGACAGTGCCAACTCACTCGCACTATACTGACACGTATACATCGATGCTGTTGTCAGAGTCGGTCGCTAGTGAGAAGCATCTCACGTATCTAGCGAGCGACTTTTTTCGACCCTTTTACAGGCCAAGAAATGGCGCAGCGGAAGCGTAACTATAGTAGAATAGAAGTCAAAGAACAGGAATAACTATCATGCAGCAGAATCAGTTCATCTCAGCAATCGAACAAATATGTGAAGAAAAGGGTATCTCAAAAGATGTCGTTCTCGAGACTATCGAAATGGCATTAATTGCTGCATACAAGAAAGACTTTGGCGATAAGGACCAGGAAGTTCGGGTGGAGGTCGATCCCTCAACCGGCGACCCTCGTATCTTCATTACAAAAGAGGTTGTTGCAGAGGTTGAGAATCCGCATCTCGAGATTACCGAAGCTGACGCGCAAGTCATCCGAAAATCAGCGAAAGTTGGCGAGACTGTTGAATATGAAGACGTCAACAAGGACTTTGGTCGCGTTGCCGCACAGACTGCTAAGCAGGTGATCATCCAGCGCATTCGCGAAGCTGAACGGGAAGTGATCTATAACGAATACCAGGACAAAGAAGATACTATTATGAACGGCTCAGTCCAGCGTGTTGAGCATGGTAATGTCTTCATTGATCTAGGCCGCACTACAGGCATCATGTTCCCATCTGAACAGATCCACGGTGAGCGCTACTATCCTGGCCAGCGTGTGAAGGTGTACGTGGTACGAGTTGAGAATACGCTCAAAGGCCCACAGATTGTTGTGAGTCGTTCGCATCCAAATCTCATCCGTCGCCTATTTGAAATGGAAGTTCCAGAAATTGGCGCTGGAAATGTTGAGATCGTGCAAGTTGCCCGTGAAGCCGGAGCTCGCACAAAGATTGCCGTGAAGAGTAATGTCGAAGGTGTTGATCCAGTGGGCACATTCGTAGGTGGACGCGGTACACGCGTACAGGCCGTGATGGCAAATATCGGCGAAGAGAAGATCGATATTATTCCATTCGACGAAGACATCAAGCACTACATTGCAAACGCTCTTTCACCTGCAAAAAACATCGTTGAAGTACAGATTGATGAAGCAGAGCACAAGGCTTTGGTGAAAGTCCCCGAAGATCAGCTCTCACTAGCAATCGGTCGATCAGGCCAGAATGTGCGGTTGGCTGCTAAGCTCACCGACTGGAATATCGATATCGATGGCGCTGATGATGCCGGTATTGAGGAGACTGCTGAAGTCGCTGAAGCCACCGAAACTACATCTAAAAAAGTGAATCTGGAAGATGAGATTATTGCTGCCGCCGAGCAAGCGCCTGAAGTCGATGCAGCTGATACTGAGACTGAAGCTGTGGCTGATGCCGATTCCGAAGCGTCGGAAGAGCCAGAAGCAGAGAGTCAGCAGACTGCCGAGAAAGCTGAGGAAACAGCATCAACTGAAGTTGTTGAAGAGATAGATCCTGAGGAGAAGAAGTCAGCATAATCTCCAGCCCATTCCCGAAATTCGCACCTTACGTTCCCGCTGCACCATATTAGGAAAAGGAGGCTTGATATGGACCATAATTTACCACCACAATTTGATCGCTTTACCGAAAATGCCAAGCGCAGCTTAGAGCACGCCAGTATGATTGCTGCCGGTCTTGGCTCTGTCTACGTTGGTACTGAGCACCTGTTGCTCGGGGTACTGAAAACTCAAGGGTCAATTGGCTCGAAGATCTTGGCTCAGTCAGGTGTAACGCTTGATAAGCTGGAGCTTACGTTATCGCCAAACGGCGTCGTCTCAACGCATACCCTTCAGTCGCTTTCTCAAACCGCAAAGAAGACGATTGCGCTTGCATTGCGGATAGCTCAAGAATATGGGCAGCCGTATGCGGGTACGGAGCATTTATTGTTCGCCATCCTGACGCAGAAGAATGCGCGGGCTAATGTGCTCTTGAGAGAAATCTCCGTCAATCCTGGCAATGTCCGTGATGAACTCGAGCAGTATCTGAATGCTCAGACGCCAGTCTATAGTGATGGCGCAGGCAATGGTCGCCGCCGCCAAAAGTCAGAGAGTGATACGCCGGCTCTTGATCACTTCGGCATTGACCTTACTGAGAAGGCGCGAGCAGGAGAACTTGACCCAATGGTTGGTCGTAAAGCGCAGCTCGAGCGCATGGTTTCGATTCTCAATCGCCGCCAGAAGAACAACCCAGTTTTGATCGGTGAGCCGGGTGTTGGTAAGACAGCAATCGTAGAAGGTCTTGCGACCCGGATTATTGCCGATGATGTCCCGGATGTGTTGAGTGGTAAGCGCATTGTGATGCTTGATATGGCCACCGTCATTGCTGGCACGAAATATCGAGGTGAGTTTGAGGAGCGTCTCAAGAAGCTTATCGAAGAAGTAACTGAGCACAAGGAAGTCATTCTCTTCATTGATGAGCTTCATACGGTCGTGGGTGCTGGCTCGGCCGAAGGCGCAATCGATGCAGCAAACATTTTGAAGCCCGCCTTGTCTCGTGGGCTCGTTCAAGTTATCGGTGCTACTACGCTCGATGAATATCGAAAACATATTGAGAAGGATGCCGCGCTTGAGCGTCGTTTTCAGCCGGTTATCGTCCCTGAAGCAACAGTTGATGAGACCGTACAGGTACTACGCGGACTCAAAGAGCGCTACGAAGAGCATCACGGTGTTATCATCACCGAAGAGGCTATTGATGCTGCTGCGAAGCTAGCCAAACGCTACATCTCAGACCGGTTCCTGCCTGACAAGGCGATTGATCTCATTGACGAAGCATCATCACTGGCTCGCATTGAAAAGGGTGGTAGCTCGAAGAAGCTCAAGGCGCTCCAAGTACGTATTGCGGAAGTGAATGATCAGATTGAAGATGCAGTCTACAATCAGGACTTCGAGTATGCAGCGCGCCTGAAGGCAGAGGCGAGTGTGCTTGAAGAAAAAATCGAAGCGCAAGAAAAGCGCGACTCAGCCCGGAAGATTATTCAAATCGGCGAAGAGGATATCGCCCGTGTAATCGCTCACAGTACCGGCATCCCGCTGACACGACTTGTGAAGATTGAAACCGAGCAACTCAAAAAGCTTGATCGCACACTCAAGCGTCACCTTATTGGGCAGGATGAAGCAGTCGATGCGATTGCTCGTGCGATTCGTCGTTCGCGTACTGGCATCGCTCATGCTGATCGCCCGATTGGCTCATTTATCTTTCTTGGTCCGACCGGTGTTGGTAAGACCGAGCTTGCACGTGCACTAGCCAAAGAGGTCTTTCATGATAAAGACGCGATGATCAAAGTCGACATGTCTGAATTTATGGAGCGACACAACGTATCGCGTCTCGTCGGCGCACCAGCTGGCTATGTAGGCTATGAAGATGCTGGTCAGCTCACTGAGCAAGTGCGTCGCAAGCCGTATAGTCTCATCTTGTTTGATGAGATTGAGAAGGCACACCCAGATGTGTTCAATATGCTTCTGCAGATCCTTGAAGACGGTCAGCTGACCGATGCGAAAGGTCGCGCAATTGATTTCCGTAACACGATCATCATCATGACCTCAAACGTGGGCGCGAAGCTGCTCTACCAGGAAGCCAAGCTTGGCTTTGCGACTGACACGAGTGATGAGCAAAAGAAGCTCGAGAAGCTCCATGAAACCATGCAGGATACCATCAAGACTGAGCTCAAGCGAACCTTCCGACCGGAGTTTCTGAACCGTGTCGATCATACTGTGATCTTCCGGGCTCTATCGCGTGTCGACGTGCGCTCTATCATTGATCTGCAACTCAAGGATCTCGCCAAGCGTCTGCTCGAAAAAGATGTGACTTTGAAATTCTCACCATCCCTCAAAGATCTGCTAATCGATAAAGGTTACGACGTCAATAATGGCGCGCGACCAATGCGGAGAGCTATTCAATCGATGGTAGAAGATCCGCTCGCTGAAGCGATCTTGAATGAAGCTATTGTCGAAGGTGACGCCGTGACAGTGAAAGCTGTGAAGGGTGAGGTGAAGCTGCAGATTAACAACCGGCTTGCCAGTGTAAACGCGTAAATAAAAAACCGCCTAGTATGATACTAGACGGATGAAGAGGGCTAGCCCTGGTCGCAGCTCTCTTCGGTGAGGTCGCATGACCTGGCTATGAGGGCATAAGTCCAGTTGTGAGGTGCGGAATGGGTGATATAAATACTATAAGTATAATGTTGTCAAATACTGATGACACGAATAAAATACGTACAGCTTCAAGCTGAAATCAAGTACAATGGGGATATGGTAAAGAATTCTCCACAGTTTGTGTGTCAGGAGTGCGGAGCTCGTTCCTCGAAGTGGGCGGGCCGCTGCCTCACCTGTGGTGCCTGGGAGAGCATTGTTGAGGAGAAGCCAATGCGTGGCATGAGCCGCAGTGCAAGCTCGGCATCGGTTCAGGCCGTGAAGCTCTCAGACGTGCAGGATCTGGCGGTGGAGCGCTTTTCGAGCGGTATTGGTGAGCTTGATGCTGTGCTGGGAGGCGGTGTTGTTCCGGGTGCGCTGATGTTGCTATCTGGCGACCCAGGTGTCGGAAAGTCCACACTAGTTTTGCAGGTAGCAGCTACGATCGCGCAAGAGGGGCGCGTGCTCTATGTGTCTGGGGAAGAGTCCGAGCGCCAGATAAAATTGCGAGCTGATCGGCTGGGGGTTCAGTCGGATGGCCTCGAACTACTTGCGACAACCTCAGCGGATGATGCGGCCAACCTCATTGCGAGTGGGCAGTATCAGCTCGCCATTATTGACTCTATCCAAACGCTGGCTTCAGCAGAGACAACGTCGGCCGCCGGCGCACCGAGCCAAATTACTGCAGTTGCGAATCTTATTATGCAAGCGGCAAAGGCTACCCACACGGCTTGCGTGGTGATCGGTCACGTTACCAAAGAAGGTACTCTCGCTGGGCCCAAGCTGCTCGAGCATTTAGTAGACGTAGTTATGGCTATGGAAGGCGATCAGTATGGTAGTTTACGGGTGGTAAAGGCGAGCAAAAATCGCTTCGGTGCGACGAGTGATGTTGCGCTACTTGAGATGGGAGAAACTGGCTTTCGGCAGGTAGATAATCCTTCGGAAATATTGCTCGCCGAACGCCGTGAGCTTCCGGGCAGTGCAGTTTTTGTTGCGCTCGAGGGTACGCGCCCGCTGATGGTTGAGGTGCAGGCGCTAGTGTCGCCATCGGTGCTGAGCTATCCGAAACGGGCGGCGGTTGGCATTGATCAGAATCGCTTAAGTCTCTTGGCGGCTGTTCTGACGAAGCGTGCTGGGCTGCCTTTGGCTGACCAGGACATCTATGCTAGCATAGTAGGAGGCCTGAAGATTACTGAACCTGCTGTTGATCTTGCACTTATTTTAGCCATCGCTTCGGCGTATTATGGCACTGTTATTCCCGGCTCACTCGCGAGTTTTGGCGAAGTTGGGCTGGCTGGTGAAATCAGGTCGGTTAATCTCATGCAGGCACGTGCCAAAGAAGCTGCCAAGCTTGGTTTTACGCATGTACTTGCGCCTGCCGCTCTCAAGCAGAATGGCGTTGTTGGTATTGCCGACATCGCGGCTGCCTTAGCGCGCATCAAGGCCTCATCCAAACGAACTAAATAAGGGGTACCGGATTTTATGCCGTTTCAGATTATTGTGCCGGTAGTGGCCATATCAGTTTTGATCGTGTGCTACATCGCGATTAAACTCATGCAGCTTTCGTTCCAAAAGCTCATTCTTATTACGATGGGATTTATTTTTGGCGCCCTAGCTGGTGTACTGATTTCAATCCCTATTGACGGATTGCCGGATCCATATCGGACCGTTTTACCAATTACCATTACGCTCATGAGTGCCATTGCAATGGCTGAGGTATTTTACCACCAGCATAAAGCGATTGGTGAAATTTTTCCTAAGCTAGCTGAGGTCGGGAAGAAAACATCGTCGACGAGCGGGAAGCCTTCGGCAAAGAATCGCATCCTCGTTGATACGTCGGCGATTATCGATGGCCGTATTGCTGATATTGCCGCGACTGGCTTCGTTCCGGGCAAACTCCTGGTCCCACGTTTCGTGCTAGCCGAGCTTCAGAATATCGCCGACAGTGAGGATCCGCTGCGACGCAGTCGGGGCAGACGTGGCCTAGAGCTCCTGAACGCATTGCGCGAGAGTGATGCAGTGGAACTCGAAATCGTTGATGATAATCCAGAAAAGGTGAAAGAAGTTGATCATAAACTCGTCTATCTTGCTAAAAAGTTTAAAACTGACATCCTGACCACTGACTATAATCTCAATCGTGTTGCGACGATAGAATCTGTTAAAGTTCTCAACATGAATGAGCTCTCTCAAGCCCTCCGGGCGGTCGTTTTGCCAGGCGAAACTATGGTAGTGCAAGTCGTGCAGGCTGGCAAGGAGAAAGGCCAGGGAGTTGGCTATCTTGATGATGGCACGATGATTGTTGTAGAAGGTGGCGATAAACTCATTGGCAAAGAGGTGACGACAGAGGTGACGAGGATCTTCCAGACGGTTGCAGGCAAGATGATCTTCGCTGCGCCTACGAAACAGGTTGCGTCTACTGTTACGAAGAAGACTGTATCTACATCACGCACTAAGAAGTAGCTGATTAGCTCGAAGAAATTATTGGAGGATAGCGCCAGCTGCCGTAGTGACTCTACGTCGGGTGTCGGCTGCAGTTGTGACATTCCGACCAAGTCCACTTGGCTTCATGCCTGTTTCACCACCGGTGGCGGTTACGATTTCGGCATTTGAAAGTGTGCTGTAGAGACCGGCGTCGACAACTTTTACTTGAATCTTTACTGCGCCGGTAATTCCAGGACTTACGACTACAGGATATGTCCCGGAGCCATTGATTTGCGTGCTTGTGTTCTCCTGGTCATTGACGAGGAAGATGAGTTTTTGGGCTGGGAACTTACCACTCGTCACCGTACTCTTGACGGTAAAGCTTGAGCCGGTTGCCGGGCTTACGTCGATACTCACGGTTGGTTTTGGGTCTGAGCAGGAATGCATGGTAGATTTTTCGGTCGGCAGGCTTGCACCAGACGTGAGTCCAAGTGACCCTGCGAGCGCTGCAACTGGTGACTGCCAGCGAGGATAGCTGATATCATTTGGCGGAATCTCGGCTGAAATTGAGTTGGCGGTGACGTCTTGAAGTGCCTCTGGTGGAGTACACTCAGTGGCGAGTTTGCCATCAAGCTTATTGATCTTGCCGCTTGAGCTCGCTGGTGGAACGGCGGGTTTATACCATGATGCAAAAATGTCAGTGCGTTTGCGCTTTGTGCCGTCATTTGGGAGCTTACCAGTGTCGGCATCGAGCTCAACGCGTTTCATGCCGGCAGGCTGGGTGAAGGCCTCATTCGCTTCGCTGGCTGTAACTTTGGTCATGTATTCTTGCCAGATAGGTGCCGAGACGATTGAGGCGGCTTGGCTCATCGGCTTGTTGTTATTATTGCCAGCCCAGACGCCCGTGACGGTCTTCTTCGTGTAGCCCATAGTCCAAGCATCTTTATAGTCTTCCGTGGTACCGGTCTTCGCAGCCGCAGTCTTACCGCGGAGTACGAGGGGATTATTGCAGGGGAATACACCCAACGAACAGCGAGCCTGGTTGTCGGATAGAATAGAGTTAATCTCGTAGGCTGATTGCGGATCAATGGCTTGGCGCTGCTTATTGGTGTCGGTAGAATTCTTTTCAATGATCTTGCCAGTGCCATCGCTAATCGATAGAACTGTGACCTGATCGCGCACAGCCCCTTCTTGTGGGAAGGCAGTGAAGGCATTTACCATCTCGGTGAGCTTGACTTCACCCGAACCCAGCGCCATTGATAGGCCGAGACGATCGGCGTCTTCTGGCTTGTATGTTGAAATACCGAGCTTATTGGCGACGTCGATGGTGTTACCGATGCCGGCTATGTAGAGAGCTTTCACTGCTGGGATGTTGAGCGAGCTTGCTAGCGAACTGCGAACTGACTGCACGCCATAGAAACGACCGGTGTAGTTGCGGGGTTTGTAGCCGCCGCCAAAGTCGGTTTGCACATCGTACATTGTCGATCCTGGACCCCAATTGGCGCGGGTCTTCGCGCCGTCGAACATTGAGGCGTAGATAATCGGCTTAATTGAAGAACCGGGCTGACGGTTTGCAGCAGCAACGTTAAAGTTACCGACCTCTGGATCATTGTAGTCATAGCTACCAACCATAGATAGTACTTCGCCGGACTCGGCATCTGCCGAAACGAGGGCCGCATTGCCACCGCCGAAGCGACGTACATTAGCGATGTTGTTTTTCACGGCGTCTTCAGCAAGCTTTTGCTTCTCGACATCAAGCGAGGTGATAACCTTGAGGCCACCTTCGTTCACGCGCTTGACGCCATACTTTTCTTCAAGCTGCTGACGAACGTACTGCACAAAGTGGGGAGCCGTGACATTGGCGGCAAAGTTATTGATCTTCATTCGGGCGATGGCATTGTCGTTCTTTGCAGCATCAGCTTGATCCTGCGTGATGTAGCCTTGATCGACCATCGACTCTAGGGCGGTTGCCTGGCGCGCAGCGAGGGCATCTTTGTTGCGGTTATAGTAGCTTGGTGCCTGAGGAAGCGAAGCTAGCGTGGTGCACTCAGATAGGGTGAGATCCTTGGCGTTCTTGTCGTAGTAGGTCTTTGAAGCAGCCTGGATGCCGTAGGCCGTCGATCCGTAGGGAATCTCATTCAAGTAGAGCTTGAGAATGTCATCCTTCTTATAGAGGAGCTCGATTTGGATGGCGAGAATAATTTCTTTGAGCTTGCGGGTTGGTGTGCGCTCGGAAGTTAGGAACGCATTCTTCACATACTGCTGAGTAATTGTTGAACCACCACCCTTTGAAGGGTCGCGGAATACCACGCCGGTGAGTGCCCGGCCAATACCGGCTACAGAGAAGGCTCCTTGCTTATAGAAGTTCTTGTCTTCAAGTGCAATCGTCGCGTTTCGGCAGTCCATTGGGACTTGGTCGAGCTCAACCACTGAGCGGTTCTTATCGCCGTATATTTCAATGAGTACATTTTGGCCAGTGCGGTCATAGAGTTTGGTAGTTTGCGCCGATATTTTGGAGTTGATCTTATTTGGACTTGGAAGATCTTTGGCTATCCAGAGAAAAAGCAGAAGACCGAGTAGGAAGAAGCCTGCGAAGATACTCGCGATAATGCGGCGTCCTTTTTGAGATTTCATCCAGGCCCAAACGTTCTTTGGGTATAGCTTCGCAATTCCCCGCACTTTTACAGGGGACTTGAGTTTTGCTGCCTCCGGATGATTCGATGGGGTGCGGTGCACAACCCTTCGAGGAGTACTTCGTATGCGACGTTTCGCCATGTGCCCTCAATTATACCACGTTTGCACAATTTGAAAGCATTTTTGTCGGCACTTGGCGCCATCTGGTACAATCAGTATATATGAAGAAGAAAACCACCATCGAAGCCCTCCTGTCTCGCGGAGTTGAAGAAGTTATTGTCCAGGCTGACCTACAAAAGGCTCTCGAGCAGGGTAAGAAGCTGCGAGTGAAGTTTGGTATCGACCCAACTGGAGACAAGATACATATCGGTCACGCCGTAGTGTACTGGAAACTGCGCGCATTCCAGGAGCTCGGTCATCAAGTGATTATCTTGATTGGTGACTATACGGCGATGATTGGTGATACATCTGATAAGTCGGCCGAGCGCCAGCAGCTGACCCGTGATGCAGTTCGCACCAATATGAAGCACTATCTCAAGCAGATTGGCCAGATTGTTGACCTAGAAAAAGCCGAGATTCGCTACAACTCTGAATGGCTCAAGAAGCTCGAATTTGTCGACGTTGTCGAGCTAGCAAGTGAATTCAAAGTCGCTCAAATGCTCGAGCGAGATAATTTTCGCGAACGGTATGAAGCCCAGAAACCGATTGGACTCCAAGAGTTCCTCTATCCGGTAATGCAGGGGTATGACTCAGTGGCTTTGCGGGCCGACGTCGAACTCGGCGGTAACGATCAGCTCTTTAATATGCTCGCTGGTCGTACCTTGCAGAAGCGAGCTGGTCAGAAGCCCCAGGCTGTTATGGCGACCGAGCTACTCAAGGGCGCTGATGGCCAGAAAATGAGTAAGACACAGCCGAACTGTGTGTTTATCACTGATACGCCAAAAGATATGTACGGCAAGCTTATGGCGATTGATGATGAGCTGATCCCGCACTACTTCCGACTGGCGACCGAAGTACCGCTCGATGTCATTGAGACTGTTGAGCGAGACATGGCAGCTGGCGCAAATCCGCGCGATACCAAGGCTAGTTTGGCGCGTGAAATTGTCGCCCGGTACTACGGAGAGAAACAGGCGCAGGCTGCTGAAGATGATTGGAACAAGCAGTTTCGTAGTGGCGAAATGCCTGCTGACATGGAGGACTATCGGGCCGACGACAAAGAACTAGCTGACACAGTTGGCTTGCTCGCGAACGCCTTTGGCGTCACGAAGTCCGAAGTTCGACGGTTGGTTTCTCAAGGGGGAGTGCGATTTGACGGCGAAGTAATGGATTCTCTCGATGATGTTCGAGTGAATGAGGCTGTTGTTGTGAGTCTCGGCAAGCGCCGCTACATGCGCATTCTTGTATGAGCTTGAGGCTTGATACTAAGCTCAGCCGGCTCAAAGGTGTAGGTGAAGTCCTCGAGCGTGAACTCGAACGCATGGAGCTTGTGACGGTCGCAGATCTGCTCGACTACTTTCCTCGGCGCTATGATGATTTCACGCAGCTTGCCCCAATTGCACAGCTGAGGCCAGGGCTTGTATCGGTTCGGGCACGGGTTGAGCATATCGATGTACGTCGTTCATTCAAACGTCGTTCGATGGCGATCACGGAAGCAATCGTGACTGATGCGACCGGCTCCTTGAAGCTGACTTGGTTTAATTCGCCGTTTATCATCAGTCAGCTGAAACAGGGTGAGGAGTATTTATTCACTGGTGAGCTTGCGTACAAGGGTAATGTTTTTGGCGTGACACAGCCACAATTTGAGCGCCCCGATTCGGCCGAACGAGCTGGGCATATCGTGGCGGTGTATCCAGAAACAGTGAAGATCTCCTCGAAGCTACTCAGACAGCTCATCGCGCAGGTGATTGACTGTGTGGATTTACTTAAAGATCCTCTGCCGGAAGCTATTCGCACTGCTGAAGGGCTAGTGAGTCTATCTCGGGCAGTTCGCACGCTTCATCAGCCAGACTCCATGGCGGCAATTGCTGTGGCACGGCGGCGTATGGAGTTTGCGGAATTGTTCACACACTTGGTCACGAGCCGTGTTGTTCAAAAGGCGATTGAGACCGAACCAGGCATTGAAATACCGTTTAATGAAGGGCTCGCCAAAGAATTTGTGGCCTCACTGCCATATGCTCTGACGAATGCTCAGCGCAAGGTTTCGTGGCAGATCTTTGAAGACATGCAGCGTGGCACCCCGATGAGTCGTTTGCTCGAAGGCGATGTTGGTTCCGGCAAGACGCTCGTAGCGGCCTTTGCTACTCTGATGGCGATTCGCGCTGGCTACCAGGTTGCGGTTATGGTGCCAACGGTCGTCTTGGCCACACAGCATCTTCGCAGCTTCTCGGAAATCTTGCAGACCTGGGGAGTGCGCGTCGAGCTGATCGCGAGCGCTCTGAAGGCGGCCGAGCGGCGTGAACTTGAGGCTCGCATCGAGGCGGGTGAGGTTGATGTGGTGATTGGTACTCAGGCGCTGCTTACTCGCGGTGTAAGTTTTGCCTCGCTTGGCCTCGTTGTTGTTGATGAGCAGCATCGGTTTGGCGTTAATCAGCGCCTGCATCTCAAAGATAAGGCCGGTCGCTTGCCGCATGTACTGACGATGACCGCCACGCCCATACCGCGTACATTGGCGCTGGTAGCGTTTGGGGATCTTGATATATCGATTTTAGATGAGATGCCGCCGGGCCGTGTGCCGATTCAGACGAAGTTATGCCGCGATGCTGATCGCGCTCAGGTTTACGTGGCGATTGATGAGCGGATTCGGCGGGGTGAGCAGGTCTATATAGTCTGTCCCTCCATCGACGCGGCCGACCGTTCAGGTATGCGTGCTGCTACAGCCGAGATGCGCCGGTTGTCGAATAGCGTATTTAAGCATCGGCGGATAGGCCTTATGCACGGCAAGCTCAAGTCTGACGAGAAAGAGTCCGTGATGGCGGACTTCGTAGCTGGGCGCTTGGATATCTTGGTCTCAACGACGGTGATTGAAGTTGGTGTGCATGTTGACCAGGCGACGGTGATGCTGGTCGAATCAGCAGAGCGCTTTGGGCTAGCAACACTACACCAGCTTCGCGGACGGGTTGGCCGTAGCGATATTGCTTCGGACTGCTACCTCTTCGTGACGGGCGATGAAGCTGCTGGTCGACGACGAGTGAGTGCTCTCGAAAAAACTCGAGATGGCTTCCGCCTTGCCGAAATCGATCTCGCCAGTCGCGGTGCAGGTGAGCGATTTGGCCTTCGTCAATCTGGAGCGGCAGACTTTCGTTTTGCCAGCTTGCATGATGCGCAGATGGTCGCCCGGGCTAAAGAAAGCGCAACCTCTTTTCTCGAAGCCGAAGATTTGGTAAAATACCCATGTTTACTAGAGGTTGTCAACAGGCTCAAAGCCGTGACGTCTCTCGATTAACCCATTATATGAATTCAGGATTTGCCTCATTTGCCTCAAAAGGCCGCATCACGTGGTCGGGCACGCATCAGAAGCTGGACCGCGAAGCGTTTCGGCTGATTTCACCTATGATTCGACATGATCACTTTCCTCGCCGCAAGCACATACTCAACTTCGAAGGCTATGGCGGACCTGATGGACTGAAGGTAAAGGGGCAGTACAATTCTGATCATTTGTGGGATCCGGTGAATGAGATTGGTCACTTACCGAGTTGGATCCAAGTGCATTTCGAGAATCTCGTTGATTGCCTGAAGCGCGAAGACTATATCGAAGCTGGCTTTCATGCTGGATGGATGGCCCACTATATCACTGATTCACTGACGCCAGCCCACCATATTAGCTACAAGCTCATCGCCGAAGAATACGCCGAGGCTTCAAAGCTGACTCGTCGCTGGAAAACATGGGGATCAAAAGGCTGGAAGAGCTCTCACGTGGCGTTTGAGTCTGGTATATCAACGGCGACGATGTTCTCGCCACTACGTGTGAAGATCGATATGGCGCTGGTCGAGGCGGTCAAGGCTCATGGCATTGAGCATGCCATCAAGGAAGAGTCACTGAAGATTGCTCGACTCGGGCTCTACGAGGAGTTTATTGCTCACGGCTGGACGACCAAGCTCGCCAAGTCGGTTCGCGCAACGGTTGTGCCACGGATACCACAGATGATTGCTGCGGCCTGGCTGGCTGCGTACGAGGCGGCCTGGACTGCTGAGCCGAAGAAGAGCCTTGCCCGGGCTGCTCATGCCAACTCTTGAGGTGCGATGAGTCGGACTGAATTTACTACCCGCATCATGACTGGCAGCTTGCGCTATCGCGTTCTCAAGCAGCCAGGTGAGGGTACTCGACCAATTAGTCAAAAGGTGCGCCAAGCGATCTTTTCGAGCCTTGGCAACGATATGGCAGGTCTCATGGTGCTTGATCTCTACGCCGGCAGCGGCGCGCTGGGTATCGAGGCCCTGAGCCTGGGGGCACGCACTGTTGAGGCCGTTGAGTCTGGTCGACCAGCTCTCCATGCACTCAAAAGCAACGCCACGGAGCTTGAGCTGGGTGATGCGTACCGCATTCATGCCGATCGAGTTGAGATGTTCCTGAAGCGAACCACGTCAGCTTACAATGTGATTTTCTTCGATCCACCGTACGCTGATTTCTCGGTGGAAACCGCCACACTTGCCGCTGACCGCTTACAGCCCGCAGGTGTGTTGGTGATTTCGTGCTCGTCGCGCGAAAAGTTACCTGATATACTGGGGACTGCCTCGCAGGCAAAGACTCGTACCTACGGCGATACACAAATTGCCTATTATAAGAAATAGCTCAATACGCGGATGTGGTGGAATTGGTAGACACGCCAGCCTTAGGAGCTGGTGAGGTAACACTCGTGAAGGTTCAAGTCCTTTCATCCGCACCAATCTACAACCTCACTCAGGTCTCTTTTTAGTTTGGAAGTTATAATTAGTGTATCTGTGTTTGGTTAAAACCAGTCCATAGCTAGAATGAGTATGGGTAGGCATGTAATTGCCAAAAATCATAAGAAAGACTCTCGAGAGATGTTTTATTATGGGAATTTAATTACGCAGGAGTGTGTATGTATAGGTATATTTGGAAAATTAAGCTCAAAGATTCAACAAGTGAACAGAAATTCATACAGCATTGGCATGATGGCAGCAAAATCTTACAAGAGTATGATGGTGCGTTAGGTACACATATACATCGCGTACGTGATGAGCCGGGTTCCTTCTTTCTTGTTGCAGAATGGCAGTCAATTGAAGCTAGAGATGCTATGAATGCTGATGCAGAAGAGGGCAAATCAGAAAGATCAGTACGGTGGAAGAAATTTCCTCCTAATGATTCTTTTGGCGAAATAATCAGCTTTGCCGGAGAAGAAATCGGTGCCGTTTTTCCAGAGACTAAAAATTAATCTAGCGCTCATCCGCACCACATCAAAGTCCCCAGTTTCGCGCTGGGGTTTTTGATTTATTAGGAATCCGCATAGAATACTTACGCTTGAGAAGAGACGTCTAATCTGGTAAAACTAGTGACACCGACTTTAATGCTCGTCATGCGGTCGGTTTTTTACTTGCACCTTCCAAATACTCCTAGCCTCACCTCACGAAAGGAGCGGCATGCTGACTGATCTTGCGACCAGTTTTGAATCGTATGTGCGCTCTGGAGCGTGGCGAGAACGAGCGTCCTGCCTCGGGGAGCACACCAATGGCTTCTACCCGGCTAGCTCGGCTACTACAGCGTATGACGATGTGAAGCCTTTCTGTAGAAACTGCCCTGAGAAGGTCGCGTGTGATCAGTATGCCTTCATGACCAACGAACAGTATGGTATGTGGGCTGGGCGCACCGAGCGTGGCCGAAAGCGTGCTCGCAAGAAGTGGGTCAAGGTTTTCGTAGCGGTGGGCGCTGTCCCGCCGGTGATCGTGATGCGTAAAGGCTTCTACGGCCTGCGTGCAGCTGAGCCTGAGACCATGTCGAACCGCTTTCGGGCTGATGTTGCTCTACATCTTCTCAGGGGTTTCGCGCTCGAGCCAGTGGTCGCCATGGATGGAGAGATTAATCCAGCGCTGGTGGTGGCACGACTCTACGATGTCGATCCGATTCCAGAAGTCATTCAGATCATCGATCGACTTTTCACCGATGGCCTGCTCGAAACACAGGGTGTCGGTGAGCGGATCAGACTGACGCAGCTCGGCCAGAACTTCCTGGTGAATAACGGCGTTAGGGTCGCAATCCAGAAGCGGACCACTCCAGTGGCGTCTCCTAGGCGCCCTACAAAACCGAGTATTACACCCCCGGTCAATCAGGCTGGGGCAAGCAGTGGGCAGACGCCCACACGAAGCTCCATGGAGGGCAGAATCATGTCGGATGTGTTGGACTTTCTCTCGAAGCAGCCTGATGGTCG
>CAYSMD010000009.1:0-1089 GCA_964432055.1 uncultured Candidatus Saccharibacteria bacterium | reverse complement strand
GCACCGGCGGACAATTCTGGCGACGCGGGCACGCTGCCTGATGTCAATGTGGCCGATCTCACTGAGTTGATTGGCAAGCGTGTGACTTCACTCCTGAATCCAGGGATTCGTGGGGTCGAAGCGCTGGAGACCTGGATGGATGCTCTCGCTGCACAGCTGGAGGCCCAGTATGTGGAGGTGCTCACCGAAGTGGTCGAGCGACTCCAGGCGCGCATCAACGAGCATCTGCAGGCCGCCGATGAGCGTGTCGCCGCTGCCGAAGCTCGTGCCGAGGCTGCCGAAGCCGAGGCTGCTGAAGCTCAGGCGGAGACGGCGAAGGTGAAGCGTCAGCTCATGGCTCTTCTTCGACTCGAGGAAGAAGGCGCAACCTCGGAGACCTAGTTCTCCTTCCTAGCACTCATGCTATTTGAGTGCTAGTTTTTTTATCCACAGTTTGGTACTATAATTTCACTATGACCAAAGCAACCATCTCAAAGCGGGAACCCGCTGAACTCGAATTGACCATTACTGTATCAAAAGAAGAACTGCAGAGCGCGAAGCAGGCGGTTCTTGCATCACTCAAGCCGAGCTTGAAAATAGCTGGATTTCGTCCAGGCAAAGCGCCGGATGAAATTGCCGAGCGACACGTTGATCAGGCTAAGTTTCAGCTCGACGTAGTTGAGCGCGTACTGGCCGCTAGCTACACAGAGGCGATCGAGGGGCACAAGATTCGACCACTGGCCGAGCCAAAGGTTGAAGTTACAAAATTTGTACCGTTTGATGAGATGGAATATACCGCTCACGTCGCGATTGTTCCGGAGATTGATTATGACTATGCAAAAGTTCGCGTGAAATATGCGGCTCCAAAAGTTACCGAGCAAGATGTCACCGAAGCGCTCGAAGCTCTGCAGAAGCAAGCCGCTGAACGCAAGACCGTTGAGCGAGCTGCGAAGGTTGGCGATGAAGTGCGATTTGATTTTGAAGGTGTGCGCGAGGGCAAGCCTGTTGAGGGTGCTGCCGGTATGAATCACATGCTCGAGCTCGGGAGCGGTAAATTCATTCCCGGCTATGAAGAAGAGATGGTTGGTCTCAAGCAAGGTGATGAGAAGA
>CAYSMD010000008.1:4202-27231 GCA_964432055.1 uncultured Candidatus Saccharibacteria bacterium | reverse complement strand
TCTGGGATAGAGTGCGTAATGCGCAGGAACTCTACATTGAAGACACCAAGCTGGATCTTGTCGTGCTTGTCAGGATCGACAATGTGCAGCTCTGGCTTAAATGGTAGCTTGTACTCTTCGAGCTTACGTTCGATAAATTTGATCGTAAACTGGGCCGCATAAATCGGTGCCGGAATCTTCGGCAAGATAAATGGAATACCACCAACGTGGTCTTCGTGAGCGTGGGTAATGAGGATACCGCGAATCTTGTGCTTGCGCTCTTCCAGATACGTTACATCAGGAATTACCAAATCAATGCCTGGCTGATCTTCACCTGGGAAGGTAAAGCCCATATCCATAATGATAATGTCATCTTCGTACTCGAGAGCCATGATGTTCTTACCGATTTGGTTGAGTCCACCGAGTGGAATGATCTTCAGCTTACCGGCATCGGTCTTGGAGACACCGCGCAGTTGCACGGCTGCCTTAGGGGCTGCTGGCGCGCTGCTGTTCCCGTTGCCACTACCATTAAAGCTACCGTGAACAAAGGTCTGTGGACCCTTGGGCATGCGCATGCGAGGTGGTCGACCCATGCCGCCACGCTCCTTGCGCTGGCCGTTGCCATTACCGCCACGATTATTTGATCGGCCGTTTCCGCCCGCATTATTGTTGCGGCGCTGGCCGTTTTGATTTTGTCCATTCCCCTGGCGTCGGCCTTGGCCGCCCCCTGAGGTTTGATTCGCCTGTGCTCCGTTTGAGGAAGCAGGGCGTGTATTTGGCTGAGGTTCACCAGCCGGCTTCGGCTGATTATTCGTTTCTTCTGCCATGTTTTTACAGATTTCCTTTCTTTTTCTTAGGGTTAACACGTCTGTGCACTCGGCACGGGGTTCATGCGGAAGGCACAAACGTGTACGTTATGATTCTTTTGAAATGCTCTCGAGCACCTTTGGAATCGACGCAAAATCTTCGAGCAGCGTGGCTCGCATTGAGCCATTATAGAGGGCTGCTGCTGGATGATAGAGCGGCAAAAATACCTGCTCGCGCCGGACTCCGGCATGCGTGTAGCTCTGCTTCACTGCTTGACCGTGACAGGCACTAATCTTCAGCTCCGGCAAGAAAACATTCATCGCATGCCGGCCCAAAAAGACTATAAGCTTTGGGTCAATAACGGCAATTTGCTCGAGAAGGTACGGGAGGCAATCGCGAATTTCTTCGCGGCTTGGATCACGGTTTGCAGGTGGACGATACTTCACGATATTCGTGATGAATACATCGTCGCGGCTCAGGCCAATGCTGTCGAGCATCTCTGCTAAAAATTTACCAGATGCTCCGACAAAAGGCCGGCCCTGCTGATCCTCCTGTGCCCCGGGGGCTTCACCCACAAACATAATTTTTGCTTCTGGGTCACCCTCGCCGGGCACAGGATTGGTCGCTGCTTTACACAGCTCACTGCAGACTTCACAACTGGCTACCGACCGCGCAATTTGAGCTAATTTTGATTGCTTTTCATCGCGGGTCAAGGTAGTCATATATATCGTGTTCAGTCGTGAGCAGCTTTCTTACTCAAGTTGAAGCGACCACGGTCATCTTTCTCGAGCAATTTTACGCGAATCTCTTCACCTTCTCGAATGATATCGGTTACTTTCTCAACACGCTCATCGGCCAGCTGGGAGATATGCACAAGACCTTCACGGCCCGGCATGAATTCCACGAACGCACCAAAGTCCATGATGCGCACTACCTTGGCATCATACACCTTGCCGATCTCTGGCTCGACGACAATTGACTCGATCCAGTTCTTCGCTCGCTCCGCGGCGTGCGCGTCATCCGAGTAAATCATGATCAGACCAGAGTCTTCGATATCGATCTGGGTGCCGGTTTCGCCGGTAATCTTCTGGATGGTCTCACCACCCTTGCCAATCACCTCTTTGATCTTTTCCGGGTTAATCATCAGCTTATGAATACGAGGCGCATATGGCGAGAGCTCAGCCCGGGCTTCAGGCAGAATCTCGAGCACCTTGCCCATGATATGCGCTCGGCCTTCTTTTGCCTGGGCCAGCGCAGCTCGCATGACCTCAATGATGATACCGGTGACTTTAATATCCATCTGGAGTGCGGTGATGCCCTCAGATGTACCGGCTACCTTGAAGTCCATATCACCAGCGAAGTCTTCGGCGCCCTGAATATCAGAGAGGATAATGTAGTTTTGTGGATTTTTGTGGTCAATCATGAGGCCCATGGCGATACCGGCAACTGGCCGCTTGAGCGGCACTCCAGCATCCATCAGTGACAATGTGGAACCACACACCGCCGCCATCGATGTTGAGCCGTTTGAGCTCAGAATCTCCGATACTACACGAATCGCGTATGGAAACTCTTCGACGGCTGGGAGCATTGGCTCGAGAGCGCGCTCAGCGAGAGCACCGTGGCCGATTTCTCGACGACCGGTTGAGCGTAGAGGCCGCGCCTCACCTGTAGAGTATGGCGGGAAGTTGTAGTGATGCATGTAGCGCTTTGAGGTGTCTTCTTCCATTGTATCGATCAGCTGTGCGTAGCTAATCGGTGCCAACGTGGCGATGGCCAGGGCCTGCGTGGTACCCCGAGTAAAGATGGCGCTACCGTGCGTGCGCGGCAAGACGCTGGTCTGACCAGAAATCGGTCGCACCTCGGTGGTCTTACGCTTATCAGGGCGCTCCCCGTCTTCGAGGATCGCACGTCGGATCTCAGTATCTATCACCTTCGTAAAGGCAGTCTTAACGGCGCCGAGGGGGTGTCGCTCCTTTGCATCTTCCATCTCAGCTGGCAGCGGCCCAAACTCTTCAATCACCAGTGCGCGGAGATCTTTCAAGACATCTTCTCGCTTCAGGCCATCTGAGTGGCGAACATCTGCACCGAGCTTACCTTCGAGAAATTTCTCGATCTTCGCAGCCAACTCATCGTCAGCCTTAAACACTTCAAACTTTTGAGGCTTGACGGCTAGCTCCTTCACCATCTTTTCTTGAAGGTCAATGACTGGCTGCCACGTATCAAGTGCCATCTGGAGAGCATCAATCATCGTATCTTCAGAAACTTCATTGGCTCCAGCTTCAACCATCATAATAGCGTCGCGCGTACCGGCAACGGTCAGGTTCAGATCACTCTTCTCCTGCTCTTCGGCACTTGGGTTGGCGATAAGTTTGCCTTCGACTTGCCCAATGCGGATACCAGCAACCGGACCCTGGAAGGGTGCGCCGGTCAGCATGAGAGCCGATGAGGCAGCGATCATACCAAGGATATCTGGGTCGTGTTCGTTATCAATCGAGAGCGTCGTAACAACCACCTGTACATCATTGCGATAGCCCTTCGGAAAGAGCGGTCGAATTGGCCGGTCGATCAAGCGAGCAGTCAAGATTGCCTTCTCTGAAGGACGGCCTTCGCGCTTAATAAACCGACTGCCGGAGATTTTACCAGCAGCATACATGCGCTCTTCATAGTCGATGAGGAGCGGGAAAAAGTCTTGGTCAGGCTTTGGCTCTGGGGCAGCGACTGCCGTCGCCAAGATAACCGTATCGCCGTAGCGAACCGTCACGGCTCCGTCGGCGAGGAATGCCAGCTTACCGGTTTCAATTGTAAGTTCACGACCAGCAAATTCGGTTGTGAACGAGCGGGTTTTCCCGCCAAAAGGATGGATGATTTCCATGTAAAAATACCTATGTTCTTTCTTAGGTCTGCATCAGTTCATTACCTTCGGAGACTGGTGCCAGAGAGCAATTCATGAGCTCGTCATAAACTCTTCTCTTTCACCGGAACTCCTACTTCAGAGATGCAGGTCTAGCTAGCATGACAACTGTCACACCATTATTCTACTACACTATTTGCAAGATGAGGTGCATATTACGACTACACCAGGCGCGCTTGTTAGCGGCGAAGCTTGAGCTGCTTGACGATTGCCTCATAGCGCGCTTGGCTATTCTTCTGGAGGTAATCGAGCAGCCGACGGCGCTTTGAAACCATCGCAAGTAAACCACGACGACTGTGGTTGTCCTGCTTGTGAATCTTCAAGTGCTCAGTGAGCGACGTGATCTTATCAGTAAAGATAGCAATCTGAACTTCAGCCGAACCAGTATCTTTGGCGTGCTGACCGTGCTTCTTTACGAGTGATGATTTGTCGGCGCGAGCCGGAATTTTTGCTTGTGTTGCCATAATCAAGTGTTAAGTCTATCAGATTTTCTCGAGATAATCAAGTGTCATGGCCTCGGCTATCTGAAAATCGCCGACGCGAGTACGCCTAAGAGCAGTCATATATGCCCCCGTTCCAAGCTTCTCCCCCAGATCACGAGCCAGTGATCGGATATACGTTCCACTGCCTACCGCAATCGTCGCCTTGAGTACTGGATAGGCATATTCTATCTCGGTCCATTCATACACTTTCACGGGACGTGGTGCTAGCTTGGGCTGTTCGCCACGACGGGCGAGCTTATAGGCTCTCTGGCCACCGATCTTTATCGCACTATAAATAGGAGGTGTTTGCTCTATCTCACCTGTTAGCTCTAGTATCGCAGCCTCGATCTCATGCATTGCTGGCTGCCGATCGCTGACGACAGTTTTCTCACCTTCTTCATCGTCGGTGGTACTCGTCGTACCAAGCTGAAACGTAACTTCATACACCTTATCTAGCTTGGTTAGCCCTTGAGCTAACCGAGTGAAATCCTTCCCAACAAGCAGCACCATAAGGCCGGTTGCGAGTGGGTCGAGGGTGCCGGTATGCCCCACTTTCTTGATTCCGGTCACTCGACGCAAGCGGGCAACGACACCAAAGGAGCTCACTCCTTCAGGCTTATCAACGAGCCACAGTCCTGTCGGGTTATCGGCCGAACCGCGTTTGAGATCTGCGTTTTCAGCTGAATACATTATGTATGCATTCTCGGCGTTTACTGCTGCGGAGCACTCGTCGTTGACGGGTTAAAACTCATGCCTGGCTGGAGAATATGCTCATTTGAGGTATCTTGCTGCATGGCAGCGGCAGCGGCTTTGAGCTGCTCCAAGGCCTGACTATCAATCGCTTCTGCAACCGTCTTTGGGGCTTCTGGCTTTTTCGCGATAACTGGTGCTGCGCTGGTGCCACCACTATAGAGTTCTCGAACGATCTCCTGCTGGCGGGCTCCACCACTCATGAGCTGAGCCGCCACGGTCATGGCTTTAGCCGAAGTTGCACTTGTAGTAAATCGATTGGTTGCTGACATAATACCCGCGAGCAAAGCCGTCGCAATATCCGCGTCGATCATGCCCTGACCAAGTGACTCGAGGGTTCCGATGAGCATCTCACTCACGGAAGTTGCTGCCGTATCCACGAGATTCACACTCCCGTAGTTCTCGTTCACGCGGTGATAATCAAAGTTAATCAGGTGAAGACCGTCGAAAAGAGTTGGGTTTTGCTCGAGCAGCTTATCAATCTGGATAAGCTTATGCACGCCGAGTACCACAACGAGATCAAACTGATACGCGCCATAATCGAATCGAGTCGTGTCTGCCGTAAAGTTACCAGCTGCAGGTGTAATTGTAATGTTTAAGCGACCCTCTTCAATGTCGTATTTAAGCTTATCGACTTCAACGTTCGCCAAATCAAGCGACACGATAAAATCGCGTGCGCCATCAAGTGTAGAGCTGATCTTACTCGTATCAATGAGGTTCTTGATCGAGCCAGGGAGCGGATCGGTAATAACCGTATGTGTCCGCTTACCAAGACGCGTCAGAATTGTCTGCAGCGCATAAGCACTGGCTACCTGATCGATATTTGGCTCTCGACCAGTAACGATTAAAACACTCTCGGCTTGACGCAAGAGTTCTACGGTTTGTTGCTTGGGGGTTAGTTCAGTACTTTGCATATAATTGTCCTGATTCACACAGAATATATGATTTTAACAATTATAACCTGATCTGTCAATAGCACAAGCGATTTTCACATGCCTTCCGTCACCTCCCGAGAGTGAGAACTTTACAAATCAGGTAAAAACAGGTATGATTGTGCGGTCATGCGCTAGGGCCACCTTGAGACCTCTGCGCCATCGATTTACTCGATATAAGCGATAATGTAAGGAAACAATCACTACTATGCCAATCATCAAATCTGCAATGAAGCGCGTTCGCCAGGAAGAGAAGCGCCGCGCACGTAACGTCGCAACCAAGCGTCGTATCAAGTCAGCCACCAAATCTACACTAAAGAATATCGACGAAAAAGCCGTCAAAGCTGCTCAGGAAGAGCTCAAGAACGCTATTTCCCTGCTCGATAAGGCAGTGAAAAAGGGCACGCTGCACAAGAACACTGCTGCTCGCCGGAAGAGTAAGCTTACCCTCAAATACAACACTGTTGCAGAAACAGCTTACGGAACTGGCGCCGCCACGAAGGCGAAAAAACCAGCCGCAAAGAAGCCAGCAGCCGCAAAGAAAGCTCCAGCCAAGAAAGCTGCTCCAAAAAAGTAACCCTAGTTACTTAAGAAGATAACTCAACCACCAGGTCCTGCATGGCCTGGTGGCTTTGTTTTTGACCGGTTTTGATCGCAATTTCTGCCTCGAGAAGCGCCCGATACCCAGCCGCAACGTCGTCTCGAGACATTGAGCGAGTCAACTCAGCCGCTTTCGCTGCAGCGTAGGGCTTCACTCCACAGGCAGCCAACTCTGATTCCGATGCCCGCTCCATTGCCAAGGTTAGTACTCGATAATGCCATGCCAGCGTGGCGAGAAGCTGTTGGTCACTCGCACCAGCAGCCGATACTCGCTCATACACGTTTGCGGCCGCGCCAGCATTACGCTTACTGAGGGCAGAAATGAGATCAAAAACACTATCTGATATATTTTCAGCAACATTCTCATCGATCACCTCATTGGTAATCTTCTCCCCGGTCAAACTCAAACGCTTCACCTCCTGTGCGAGCCGCCATTCATCTTCACCAACTCTATTCACCAAATACTGAGCTTGCGCCGTCCCCAGCTCGGCGCCCTCTCGCCGTGCCAAACTAACGAGCCACTTTAGTCGCTCTGGCTGACTCAGCCTTGGGTAGAGCTTGGCCTTAGGTGTACCACTGAGGAACTTGTACAGCTTTATCCGCTTGTCGAGGCCTCGGCCATCAAAAACCGCAACAGTGGTCTCGGGCACTTTCTTGAGCAGCGCCTCTAAAATATCTATCTGATCTTTTAAGCCGTCAATATTACGAATTAACACTAATCGGTGCGAAAAAAACATGGGCATGGCGAGTAGCGCCTGCTCGAGGCCAGCCAACCCATCTTCACGACAGTCAACCGAGATCTCATCAAGGGCATCGGCGAATTTCTTCGCATACTGACTGCGTAATTTGCTGATATGTTCGGCAATCGCGTAGTCGTTATCACCGCCAACGAAAATTATCATGAAAGCCTACCCTGTTTCTGGCAGCGCGGGCAGATATGAGTCCCACGACCAGCAACTCGCAGCTTGATGATCTTCGTGGAGCAAACTGGGCAGTCCTGGCCTTCCCGCCGAAAAACTTTCGCAAAAGTCAGATAACTGCCCTTTCGACCCTCAGCGTCTACATAGTTCTTATCGCTCGACCCGCCCAGCGAAATTGACAGTCGCATAACCTCACGCAGGGCTCGATACAACCGCTTGAGTTTTAGGGTACTCACATCGCCAGCTCGAGTCGCCGGGTGTATTCGAGCCGCGAAGAGCCCTTCATCCGCATATATGTTCCCGACCCCAGCCAATACCGACTGGTCAAGAATCGCGGCCTTGATCGTCGTGCCCTTACGTCGGAGCACAGCCGCTCGAAACTGCTCAAAAGTAAAATCATCAGCCAATGCCTCTGGCCCCAGCTTGAGGAAAAATGGTTCTTGTTCGACAAGCTCCGTTTGCACGAGCTTCATCCAGCCAAATTTTCGCTGGTCATTAAAGAACAACTTCGACTCATCCTGAAAATCTAGCGTGACACGCGTCGAACGATCTGGCAATTCGCCTACTAAGCTGTCAGTCGGGTGTCCGGCGCCAAAGCGCTCGCCAACCGCATCGCGAAACACTAATTGCCCAGTCATCTTTAGGTGAACCACGAGGCTATACCCTGTATCTAGATCAATCATGAGCGCCTTCCCACGTCTTCTCACCGTTATAACAGTAGCGCCGATCAGATGCTTCTCCACGCTCCGAGACTCATTTGGAAAACTCTTTGCGGTATCGTGGGTCGCGCGGACGACAACTCGACCCGGCAACAAACGCGCAAGGCCGATCCGTACTGTCTCCACTTCGGGTAGTTCTGGCATAGCACTATTATACCAAGTACCAACCTGAAGCCGTTACGCTTGTCTTTTCTATTGCCAGGCTGTATATCTATTCTCATCAGCACGATACCTGATAGTACCTACGAAAGGAGCCCTCGAAATGCGCAAACGCTTTCGAAGCCGCCCGATTTCCTCCACAGCTGCCGTCCTGGCGTATCTCTACACCGTCCACAACGGTCGACTGGCCCTCCGAGAAGGGCTTGCCGGCACACGCTTCGAGGCTGACTCTGAGCTCTACGCAGCTGCCAGCACCTACTTCGTCAGCGCTGGCGCCGCCGCACTTCTCTATCGCTGGCGCATCGGCCACCGCCTCTCGCCGTAGCGACAATTCACTCCCCCGATCAGGTCTCAGACTTGGTCGGTATTTTTATGCCTTGATCACGTAATTTTAGCATCAGCTCAGCGTAACTCTTAAAACGGATCGCTCTCATGCCATGAACCTCGGCACCCCTGATATTTCGCGATCGATCATCAATAAATAGGATCTCATCTGGACGAACTTTACACCGTTCAGTCAGCAAGGCATAAAATGCATCATCAGGCTTCAAAACTGCATCTTCTGGCGTCACAACAATATCGAAGGCCGTGTCTAGGTGGGTCAGCTTGAGCGCAGGTAGTATCCAGCGAGCTCGGCTGTTGCTTGCTAGACCCAGCTTATAGCCTGCTTGATGGAGATCTCGGACCAGCGCCAGCATATCAGGGTCGAAATACTCACGATCACTCTTCCCCCAATAACTACTTACCGAGCCAACACCGAATGGCATCAGGACTCCAAGAAAATCAAAAACAACCCAACGAGGCGGCTTAGTCGAGCTCACCCCAGTTTGCCCCTATCTCTACCTCTACCTCAATCGGCACCGGTAGTTCAATCACCGACTCCATGACCTCTTTCATGCATCGCTCGACTTTCTGCTGATCTGCTAGCAGACATTCCACGATCAATTCGTCATGAATTTGCAATATCATTCGCGCTTCGGCGCTAACTGTTGCTAATTTGGCATGTAGTCGAATCATCGCTAGCTTCATCATATCGGCAGCCGTACCCTGGAGTGGCATGTTAACGGCCTGCCGCTCAGCAGCTGATCGAACAATAAAGTTACTCGATTTTACATCCGGGCACGGGCGCCGTCGGCCATAAAATGTTTCGGTAAATAATTGTTCATGAGCATCTTTTTTGACTCGTTTTATATATTCAGCAACGCCACTCCGCAGCTCGAAATACTTATCGATAAAATCCTTACTATCTTCATAGGTCATGCCGGTAGCAACCGAGAGGCCGTGGGTATTCATGCCATACAAAACACCAAAGTTAATCGTCTTAGCCCCGTAGCGCTGCTCCTTGGTTACATCCTCAGGCTTTACGCCATGCATCTGGGCGGCGGTCAGCGTATGAATGTCTATCCCTGACGTAAAGTCATCAATCATCTGTTGGTCACCCGAAAGCGCGGCCGCCAGACGCAGCTCAATCTGGCTATAGTCGGCAGCCACAAATACCTTCCCGGAGTCTGCCACAAAAGCTTGGCGAATCTCGCGGCCCAATGGCGTTCGCACCGGAATGTTTTGCAGGTTTGGCTCATTACTCGAAAGCCGCCCGGTCTGGGCGATCGTCTGAGAATAATTGGTATGCACTCGACCATCCTGCTCGCTTACCTGCTGAGGAAGGGCATCCACATAGGTACTCTTGAGCTTTGTCATTTCCCTGTATTCAAAGAGCAAGTCGATAATCGGATGCACCCCACGTAGCTTCTCAAGCTCAGAGGCGGCCGTTGATACGCCTGTCTTAATCTTCTTTAAATCACCTGTATCGATCTGTAATTTATCAAACAATATGGTCTTGAGCTGTTGGGTAGAAGAAATGTTAAACTCTTCCCCGGCATACTCCCAGATTTTTTGCTGAATCGTCGTGATCTGCCGCTCAAGACGATCTGAAAACTTCTCCAAGAAAGCCACATCGAGCTTGATCCCGGTGAGCTCCATCTCCGCCAGCACAGGGATGAGTGGCCATTCGAGCTCCTTTGCAACCTTATCAAGTGCGCCGACTTGCTTGAGCGCGCCGCACATACGCTCATACAGACGCCATGAGATATCGGCATCCTCCGCAGCATACTGACCAGCCTCAGCAATGTCGGTCTGATTGAATGTCTTCTGGTTCTTTCCCTTTGGACCGAGTAATTCTGAGATTTCAATCATTTCAATCCCGAGCTCAGTCAAAGCCAGAGCCGAGAGCGTCTGGGCTCTGGCTACTGGATTGAGCAAGAAAGCAGCCACCATAGTATCGAAACTCACCCCCTGGATGCGCACACCTGCACGCGCCATGATCTGGTAATCGTACTTGAGATTATGGCCAATTTTGCCAACCTTAGGATCCTCAAGAGAAGCTCGCACGGCTTCTAGGACAGTCGCCAGCCTGAGCTGATCACCCTCGTCATGTCCGACCGGGATATAGTAGGCTTCCCCTTCTTTCCAAGAGAAACTCATCCCGACTAGTTTGGCCTCCATAACATTGAGACTCGTTGTTTCCGTATCAAAGGCATACTCGGCTTGCTGGCTTAGCTTGGTAGTAAACTCCCGCAACGCATCCTCATCGGTAATTACGTGATACTTTGCGGCCTTTAAGTGTTCACGCAAGAGCTTCTTTGGAGCCTCCCGATCGACGCCGTACATCTCATCAAAGAGATTTTGCTGGGCTTCACCTTCAGATGACTGGGGTAATTTCGCAATCAGCGAACGGAACTCCAGTTCAGTAAATAGCTTTACGACCTTTTCCCGTGAGAATCGATGCAACCGGGCTGACTCGATTTCAAATGCGAAAGGCACGTCTCGCACGATCCGAGACAACTCAAGCGAGTGATAGGCCATCTCCCGATCTGCCTCGAGCTTCGTACGCACCGCGGGCTTGAGCTCATCGAGATGCGCATAAATACCATCGAGCGTTTCGTATTTCTGCACGAGATCAACGGCGGTCTTCTCGCCGATACCCTTCACACCAGGAATATTGTCACTTGGGTCGCCCTTGAGCGCCTTCATCACCACAAACTCGTCAGGGGTTACCCCATAGCGCTCGCGGACAGCCGCAACGTCATAAATTACCGTGTCCGAAAAACCACGCTTAAGTGTGTATACCCTGACGTACTCGTCGACTAACTGCAGCTCATCCATGTCGCCGGTCACAATAATCACATCATGTGAATCCTTGTACTGATGAGCGAGCGTGCCGATCACATCATCGGCTTCGAAGCCTTCCACACCAATGACCGGGATCTCAAAGACTTCGAGCAAATCTTTCGTAATTTGGAACTGAGGCACGAGATTCTCATCCGTTTCCTTGCGAGTCGCCTTATAGCCGTCATACATGTCATGCCGGAAGGTTTTTCCTGGCATGTCCCAAGCTACCGCCACATAGTCTGGCTTGAGCTCACGAATTGCGTTCAGCAGCATCATCGTGAAGCCATACACGCCGTTGGTGGGACGACCATCCTTCGTGGAGAGAAAAGGGATGGCATGAAAGCCGCGATGCAGGAGGGCGTGACCGTCAATAATTGCGATGCGTTCGCGTTGCTTTTTCATACATCTGATTATACCTGGTTTTTCAGTAGCTAGCCTGCGATAATGACGACATGAGTGAAAATCAACCACCCGCAGACGATCGGCGTGAACCAACCCCACATGAATATGACACCAGCAAAATTCCTACTACCAAGGGTGACAAAGCCCAGCTGAGAGAATATCTCGCTGCCGAGCAGCGTATGCAGGCATTGACCAACGCGACGCCTGCTCGGCCAGCCGATGCGGCTCGAGCCGCCCTGCATGAGGCCCAGACCCGCAAACCCACTGCAGGTCGGCCCCAGTCTGATAATCCAGCACTGCGCGTTGGTGAGCACTATCGTAAAGCTGGTGCGAAGGGGGCAACCGAGGCGCGGCGCGCCTTGAAGGGCGAACCAGAAACGCCTCAAAACTCCGAATAAAAAAACCGCCAGAACAACCGGCGGTTTTTTGTGTGAGAACTACTCGCGATCTACTGAATGTAGTCCTTGAGCTTTTTGGAGTCCTTATTCTTCCGCAACTTCGCAAGAGCCTTCGCCTCGATCTGGCGAATACGCTCTCGAGTCACGCCGAACTCCTGGCCCACTTCTTCGAGAGTATGCGAACGACCGTCTTCTAGGCCGAAACGCATGCGCAAGATCTTCTGCTCGCGGGGTGTCAGAAGGGCCAACGTTTCATCGATGTGTTCCTTGAGCAACTCATACGTCGCTGCATCTACCGGGCTCACCGAGTCGTTATCCTCGATGAACTCTGAAAGCGTTGAGTCCTCATCTTCACCAACCGCAGCATCGAGCGAAGTGGTATCCTGGCTGATCTTCTGGATATGAAGTACCTTCTCGACGTCCATCTCCATCTCTTTGGCGAGCTCTTCTGGGCTTGGCTCACGGCCTAGTTCGGAAGTTAGACGGCGCTGGGTACGAATCAGCTTATTGATGGTTTCCACCATGTGCACTGGAATACGAATCACACGGGCCTGGTCGGCAATAGCGCGAGTAATCGCCTGTCGGATCCACCAAGTGGCGTACGTCGAGAACTTAAAGCCCTTCGTGTAGTCAAACTTCTCAACTGCCCGCAGAAGACCAGTGTTGCCTTCTTGGATAAGATCGAGCAAGTCGAGTCCACGACCAATATATTTCTTAGCAATCGATACGACCAAGCGCATGTTCGCTTCGGCAAGTGCGTCTTTGGCCGACTTATCACCTTGCTCAATTCGCTTCGCGAGCGCAACTTCTTCTTCTCCAGTAATCAGCGGAATCTTTCCGATCTCACGAAGATACAGGCGTACCGAGTCGTCGGCAATGTCTTTGATATATTCTTCAGAGGTAGCGTTCTCGACATCCTCTTCGGGCTCTGTCTGCCAGATGAGCTTATCTTTCTGGTCGACAACTTCAACGCCCTGATCAATCAGTGCCGAGTAGAGATCATCGAGAAGCTCAACTTGCTCCTCTGCCGACGGCACAGCTGCCATAATCTCTTGCTGTGTTACAAAGCCTTGCTCGCGGCCCTTCGTCAATAGACGCTCTACAATTGGTTTGAGTTCTTCTGGAATAACAACTTCTGGTGTAACAGCTTCAGCTTTAGCCTTTCTGGCCATACTTCTCTCCTCTACTTCTCGCCATAGTTAATTAAAACTCCTGCACGCGATTCACAACGGCTTGATACTCGCGGAGTTTTTGAGTGGCCAACGGGCGATCACCCTGGGCTTCTGCCTGGGCAATCTCGCGTTGGAGTTTTCGTTTGTATTGGTTCAAGTGGTGTTTTTGCAAATTATGGACTTGGGTAAAGGCTTCGAGCCCTCTCTCGTGCTCAGTCAATGCTGAGTATTCATGGTCACCCCGTAACCCCAAAATATTAACACGTTCTGCCTCTTCTGGCAAGAGTTTACAGAGCTCCGCAATGGTCGCCTTTGGGTGTCTCAAGAGCGCCTCAAAGATTCCTGCATTCTCCGGCTGCACAAATTCGACATCCAAATCATCCAGCGCCATACGGGCTTCTGGATATGCCAACAAAATCTCGAGGAACATCTCTTCGAGACGAGCTCCTCCGGTGGGCTTCTTTGGTTTCTCCGGAGTAGTTGATTGAGCTGTTTTTGTACTCACACTAGACGTAGCCGAATGACCCTCTACCGCGGCCTTAATCGTCGAGCTATCTACTTGTACAAGCTGAGCAAGTCGAGTGAGATAATGCTCCCGCTCGATTCGATCACTAATCTGGGCTATAACAGGTGCAAGAAACTTGGTGGTGACCTTCTTTTCCGGTCCCTTGCTCACACCAAATGTCTCAGCCGCGTAGCGAAACAGATAATCAAACGAATACTCCGCCGCCTCCAAGGCCGCCTGCCAGGCCCGCGGATCCTTGCGGATCAGCTCATCGGGATCTTTGGCCCCGGAATACGTTACTACCTCTATCCTGACTCCTACCCTCTGACCAGCCTCAATACCCTTCAGTGTAGCTTTCAGGCCGGCAGCATCCTGATCAAAACACAGCTTAATGGTCGGTGCGAGCCGCCCGAGAATCTTAATCTGGTCTTCGGTCAAAGCCGTGCCACTAGCGGCAACCACGTTCTGAGTGCCTGCCTGCCAAATCATCACCACATCGACATTCCCTTCCACTAGCACCGTAAAGTCCGCTTTGCGAATAGCATCCTTTGCCTGCGCGAGTCCATACAGCGCAGTCGATTTATGGTAGATCGGTGTCTCGGTGGTGTTCACATACTTCGCCGCCTTTGCGTCGGTTGCGAGCAGGCGCCCTGAGAAGCCAATCGCCCGGCCCTGTGCATCAAAGACCGGGAACATAACGCGTTCACGAAACACGTCATAGCCTCCACCTCTGGGCCGATTCCCCGAGAGACCAGCCTTCACAAGCTCTTCGAGCTTATAGCCCTTAGCGAGTGCATAATCGGTAAACGTACTCCAGCCTCCTGGAGCATACCCCAGTCGGAATGCCTTGATTGTGTCCGCTGCGATACCTCGCTGCTCGCGAACATACTCAAGTGCAGCAGTGTGCTGGGAGAGCTGGTAGTGGTAAAACTTCATCGCCAAATCAGTGGCTGAATAGAGTCGGTTTTTCTGCTCCCCAGAGGGTCCACGCCCATTTCTTGGCTTGAGTTCCACACCGGCACGTGCAGCTAACATCTCCAGAGCCTCCGGAAAACTTAGCCCTTCCACGCGCATCACAAAGCTAATAATGTCCCCGCCCTCATTCGCGCCAAAATCATGCCAGATCTGCTTATCTGGACTCACGAAGAAGCTAGGCGTTTTCTCGGTCCGGAATGGCGACAAGCCACGGTAGTCCTTCCCGGCCTTCTTGAGTTCGACATAGCCACCGATCACCTCGACAATATCGAGTCGCTGCTTGACCTCTTCTACATCATTCATAGCCACATTATACCCGTTCTCAGGTCAAATACCGAAGCTCATACGAAAAAACCTCCAGATCAATCAAGATCTGGAGGCGTGGGTCAGACCGGAGTCTGCGCTGCGAGCGATGGCTCGGCGATGCCCATCAGGCTCGTGTACTTCGCGTGATTCGTCGGGATGATGCCCTCTTGGGTGAGCGCCTTGGCGGTCAGCCAGAGAACGCGATCGGTCCTCGAGAGACCAGCAGGCCCGCTGAACCTGTCCTCGCGGTCGAAGCGCTGGCCCAGCTGCCCCCGCACGGTGGTGCTGGCACGACTGGCTGCAGCGGCAGCTTCCTCGCGCGACGCTTCGGAGTTCAGATCCGAGGAGAAGTCGCGCAGACAGGCGTCGATGAACGACCTCGCGACGGTGATGTTGCTTTTGACGATGTGTGACACTTGCGTATCACTTCCTTTCAGGTACGTTTCTGGTGCAGCTTGCACGAGAAAATTTCAGAACTGGTAGTCTACCTGAAAACTGCTAAGCTGTAAAGCCAAGATCCTCGAGCGACTCAAGTAGCTCAGGAAGATCGTTCATCCCCTGACTGCCGAGAAAGTGGCCTTGCCCTACGACGCACAGCAGTCGAGCCTGCAGCTTATGGGCTAAGCGACGAGTTCGATCTGGCGTAACAATCGTGTCGTCGTCAGAATATATGCAGACTCGCTCCGAGGTGCGAGAACGGATCAACGACCAGTTTGGCTCCGGACTAAACCAGCGACTCGCCTCAGGGCGAGGAGCATCATAGAAGCCACTTACCAGATAGAGCCCTCCCACCGGCCGGCTGAAATCATACATCTCAAGCATTCGCAGAGCCAGAAAACAACCGAGAGAATGTCCAATAATGAGCGTTTGTTCACCGCCCTCTAGCCAGGTTGTCGCTGACTCTAGCGTAGCCAGCCATGTTGGCAAAATAGGCTTCTCAGCAACCTCAAAGCGCGGAGCCTGAATACTATACCCAGCAGCTTCAAGCTCACGGCCAATCCACCCCAGCCAGCCGGACGACGGGTCATCCTTCCAGCCGTGAATGATCAAGGCGCGGCGAGGGCCAGCAGCCGCTACTTCCACGACCAAGTCGATATTGCTTGATCAAAACCCTTACGGCTAAAGTCGTCGTTATATGCTCCGGTAATGATAAATGCAATAAATGTCTTTTCTTCAAACTTCTGATCGGTCTCTGGAAGAACAATAAACACATAGGCAACCGCCGGGGTAGCGCTACTTGCGCTACGTCCTACTACTTTCGTAGCGTCCAAGCCTGCAACCTTAATCGTTTCACGCGTCACGATTAGATCCGATGACACAGCTTTCGCAATAAGTGAATCTAGGTATTTTTGACTATCAAAACGGACTGCGGTAGATGGTGAACTTTGCGCATTATTCGGCTGGTCTTCTCCTGCAACTATGTCAAACTCCCGCTGCGGAGATACAAATATTGAAGAAATTTTTTGCTCACCATACACGAGCGATAACGAGCAGTCTTTGTTGACTTGAATTTCCTTCGGAGTGGGAACTTGCAGTACATAGCAGTCGGTCGACACCTTCTCAGCAAAAGGCTGCAGAGGCTTCTCGGCTGTGTCCCTTACCGGACTTAGAGCCTGCGTGGCGCTCGGTGTTGGCTGCGGCGTAGGCTTCATAGCAAGGAAGAGTGCTGTTGCGGTACCTCCCCCAAGCACCAGTAAAACTGCGAGGCCAATCAATACAATCTTCCATTTAGAGCCCTTCTTCGTCGGGGTCTGGGCAGTGGGAGTTGCCATAGCCGCCCCTGTCGAACTAGCCGGCATCGCACCACCAAATGGCACCGACTGCGATGAAGTCATCGCGCCATCAGCATGAGCATCATCTGCTCGAGGAACTGGCGCTAAGCGCACTGGAGCTGGAGCCAAAATATCATCGGACATATGGGAAACGGTCGGCTGCGCTACTGGCGGCGGAGCTGGCTGCATTGGTGCAGGAACTGGTTCTTGAACTGCCATAGGTGGATTACTAGGTTGTGGCGGCTGGATGACAGGATCTACCACTGGTGCCTGCGCAGGCTGCTGCACAATTGGCTGCGGCTGGACCTCGGGAACAAGCGGCTGTGGTGATGACACTGGCGCTGCTGGACCTTCAGGCGCCAATGGATTCTGGAATACCGGGACCGGGTCAATAGCCGGTGATGCGGGCTGTGGTGGTATGGGCTGATTTGGATTTGGCTGTGCGCCCAACGGCTCCTGGGGGTTCACGAATACTCGATATCCTTAATTACAGTCATTATAGCATGAGCGGCTTCGCGAGAAATCCACCGGAGCCAGATAGAGAATCAATAATTACCCCCTTCTCTACTGCCCAGCATGTAGGTAGCGCTCATAAGAGCTCCAACGAGCACCAAGTAGCTTCAAGATAAGTTCAAGGGCAAGCTCGAGCGTCCTGTTGTCTATATCGCGCTGCGGGTTCACCTCAACCAGATCTATCGACACTGGCTTCAGCGCCCCAAGCCGGCGCGCCACATAGTCTGCCTCACGATACGACAATCCACCTTGGTTACGAATGCCCGTGCCTGGAGCAAACTGTGCGTCAATCGCATCAATGTCATAACTGACATGTAAAGGGCGCCCGCCAACCCATTCGACTACTTGATTCATCACCGTGCCAATCCCACCTTCAAGCACACTGTCCATATGGAAATACATTACCCCATGTCGATCCAACCAAGCCTGCTCGGCATCATCAATATCTTTAAGGCCCACCATACAGATTTCACTCGTCTGGTAATACGGTCCGGAAAATATCTGCTCGAGAGTCTGGCCAGCAGCAATTCGGATTGGTAAGCCATGAATATTGCCAGTCTGGGTTGTTTCAAGCGCGTGTGCATCTGGATGAGCGTCAACATACACGACCACTGCATCCGGGTGTCGCCGTTTCGTTGCGAGCATACTTGGCGCACCGATTGAATGGTCGCCACCTAGGGTCAACTGCACTTCATCCGGATCTGTGCCCATGAGTCGGACTTGGAGCTCCTTCAGCCATGGCAAAAGGTGTTCTGCATTCCTCAGCTTCGCGTGTGGTGAACCTCCCATACGAGTATGCCCCACAGGATCGGCCAGCCGCACACTATAGCCTGCCTCAGCAAGCAAGGATTCGAGGCCAGCCTTGAGCATCGCCTGCGGCGCAAGCTCCGTGCCATAGTTCACACTTCCGAGCGAGGTATCTGCAGTGACCAGGTGAAGCTTTTTCATACTCACTCATTATGTCACGACTTCCGACAAATCTCTCCTGTCTCGAGAAAAAATAGCGTACAATACAGATATGTCAGGTATAAAAAAACTCGTTCCGAAAGCCGCTATCAATCGCTTCCACTACCTCGAAGCAGTTGCGGCCAGTTTCGCCTACCGCAATCCTAGCCGACACATGATCACGATCGGAATTGTAGGATCAAAGGGCAAAACCACCATGGCAAACCTGTTGTGGGCCGCCCTGTCTGGAGACGGATCGAAGGTTGGGCTCGTAGGTACCGCAAACATTAAAGTTGGCACGAACGAGCGCTTGAACCCCTATCACATGACTATGCCTGGCCGCCACCGCCTGCAAAAGGTACTCGCCGAGATGAAAAGTGCCGGCTGCGACTACGCAATCATGGAAGTGCCTTCTGAGGGTCAAGCCCAATGGCGACACGTTGGCATTAACTTCGATGTACTCATCTTCACAAATGTAACTCGCGAAATCATGGCGAGCCACAACTACTCTCTCGAAATCCTCCATGAGCACAACCAGCGTGTGTTTGAGCAATTTGGTCAGCAGAAATCAAAAGTACTGGCCGGCAAACATCAGCCAAAAATCCTCATTGCCAATGCCGATGCCGAGCACTTCACCACTTACTTCGATCATCTTGCCGACATTAAGCGCAGCTACTCAATCGACCACAAGAGCGACTACCGGGCAACTCGCATTATCTCAAACGCCGAGGGCTCACATTTTGTAATCAATAAGCAGGCCTTCGCCATACTTATACCCGGCCTCGTCAACGTGTCGAACGCGACCGGCGCAATTGCGGCAGCATTGGAGCTTGGCAAATCACCACAAATGATTGCGCGCGGGCTCTCTGAGCTCAGCACAATCCCCGGGCGCATGGAAAAGATTAATGTAGACCAAGATTTCCAGGTCATTGTTGACTATGCTCACGAAGAAACCGGCATGACTGCACTCATGGAGAGTGCTCGCAGCATGGTGTCAAAAAGCGGCAAAATTATCACACTCCTCGGCGCCGAGGGTGGAGGCCGTGACGTAAAAAAACGGCCCATCATGGGGAAGATCGCCATGCGAGGCAGTGACTACATCGTAATTTCTAATGTCGACCCCTACAGTGATGACCCGGGTGCAATTATTCGCGATATTGCCGATGGTGCAAAAAAAGCGCGTGGCATCGAAGGTAAAAACTTCTTTTGTATTGATGACCGCCGAGCCGGAATTGCCAAGGCCCTGTCGCTAGCCGGCACGGGCGACATCGTCCTCATCACCGGTAAGGGCGCCGAGCAGTCCATCGTGATTCATGGCAAGAAATCAGCGTGGGACGATCGCAAAGTCGTCCGCGAAGAACTCAAAAAACTTCGTACCACTCGCAGCTAGAAATCTAGAGCGTGTGACTTGAGCTATTGAGAAAGCCGACAATTACAGCCGTCCACCAGAGAAGCTGTGAGAGCGTGATCGCGGCGACATTCATGAGCTGTAAGTTGCGTGGCAAAGCCCAAAAATCATCAGCTTCAGCTTGTTCAGTGAGCTTATGAAGACGATCCAGCACAAAGCCATTCGCGATCAAGAACACTACGGCTGTGAGCTTAAGTTTCGTACGAGGACTCAAAGTATCAGGCAAAAGAAATCCACCGGAGACCACTAGTAATACAACGCTCACCCAAATGACTTTCTGAGCAATCGAGGAGATCCACAAGAGCTGTGACTTCTTGACGCGGCGGGCTACCCATAGCGCACCAATAATATCTACGAGCAAGACGGCGCCAAAGCCGAGCGCAAATGCCACAAGATGCACAAAGAGCGCCAACTTCACTGCACTTCGTCCTTATCTTCGCCCCATTGCCAGCGCGGTTTTTCACCAGTCTTCATCGAAATCGCGTACAGTACGCCGGTCATAAATGCACCTACCAAAATAGATAACGCAACAGCAATAAAGGCATTCTCAAACATCAAATTTAGCCAAGCAATAATGCCAGCAAATAACGCAATCCAAATAAAGAGCACTGTCCATCCCTGCCACGAATTTGGATACCAGCCATAGCCATAGCGTTTCGCCCGAAACCACGGTTTCTTGTTTTTTGGCTGCTTCATACCTTTATTGTAAACCCATCCCCAGCCGACACCAAGAAGCCTTCTTGCGCCAATTCGTTCAGCGCACGATCAACCGATTCTAGATCATAATTCTCGATACTCACATCCGCACGTAACGTTTCTCCTGCAATCGCTCGCTCCAGGAGGATTCCCCTCAGTTGCCGATGCGACCCCTCAAACTTACTCTGTCGGGTGTAGTGGCGGCTACGACGATTCGGATTCACGAATTGAGACTTCAGATACGTGCCATAGTCCATCAGCGCCCAATACCACTCTCGTGGCAGCTCGCGATCCAACGCTGACGCAATCAATGGCATGAGTTCCGAATCAGGTACATTATCTTGATCGGAGAAAAAATGATGCAAAAACACCCGCCGAATGTTTGTTTCAATAAATACCACGGGCTGATTCCAGGCATACGCCATGATCGCCCCAGCGGTACCCGGTCCGATGCCAGGTAGCGCCACGAGCTGAGCCTGTGTTGCTGGCAAGGTTCCTGCATATTCCTCGACCACGAGTCGTGCAACCTCCTGCAGCCGTAAGGCTCGCCGGTTATAGCCCAGGCCCTTCCAGACAGCTAAAACCTCTACTACCGGCGCATTGGCCAAACTCGCAAAATCCGGCCATAGCTCGACCCACTGCAGAAACTTCGCCTCAACTCGCGATACCTGAGTCTGCTGCAGCATAAACTCACTCACAACAACATTGTAGGGAGTTGGGTGCTCGCGCCACGGCATCGCTCGCGCGTGATCGCGATAATAATCCCAGACTATCTCTCGAAACTCTTTGATTTCCATATCGACAGTATACAAAAGAAAACCGACCAAGCTGTGCTTGGTCGGCATGAAATAACCCTCACATGAAGGCGCTGTGCTCCTGAGCCCAGTCGAGAGCCTCGAGAGCCCGGGTGCGAGCCTCCGGCATGACTTTCTGAAGAACTGGCGGCACTCCGGCTTCGCCCCAGAAGTAGTTCCACGCCCGATCGCTCGGGTTCACCCACAGCAGTCGATGCATGTGACGTCGCTCGCCATCCCGGAACCAGGCGGCAGGCTCAATACCGATCTCCGCGTAGCCCGCCGAGATCAGCGCCTTGATGCTCGCAGCATTCCCGTAGAGGACCTCGGACTCAATGGCGAGCAAATCGAGCACGTGCACGGCGTAGAGACACCGCACTCGATGGGCCGACTTGGCAATCTGCTTCCCCCACATGTCGCGGCGGAAAATCACACTGCCCGAACTATGCCGTCCGGGGCGCTTATGGAGCGACGTGATGCCAATCGGCTCACCATCAACCCGCAACGACCACATGATCGAGTCCGCGTCAGTGCGACACTTCTCAAACCACTCATCCTCATCACGCTCCACCTGGGCAGAGGGCAACCCGAGGGTGCGAGCAACCTCATAGCTCTGCATCCCGACCGCGATCGTAGCAGCATCGGAAGCCAACAATGGCTCCATGGTGAAGTCCAGGCCCAGGTCGGTCTGGACACGCATACTAAAGCCAAAACTCATGATGCACTTCCCTTCGTACAAAAGGTACCCTCGGTCGAGAATTTCTCGCCGAGCAATCGATTTCCGAGCGGATTTTTTTGAGCGTTTTCTCATCTGTTATTAGTAACAAAAAGGCCTCCATCTCGGAGGCCGATTACTCGAAAACAACGTTCTCGTAGCTCTAAGTCGAGCGACCTCCAGAATTTGTGCGTGCGTCGAAGCCGACCGGCTGCGTATAGTGCGCTGGCTGCTTCGAGAGCTCAATCATGTAGTTGAGAGTTGTATTCATAATGGCTTTATTAAACACTGTTTTTCATTACCTGTCAACGCTTATGCTCAAAGTTTTGTATGTTATGCTAGCAATAATATAGGAGCCAACAGATGCCAAGTCCACATCAAAAACTGTTTCTCATTACCGGCAGCTCAGGAGTCGGCAAGAACGCAATTATTACCGAGCTGATCAAGCGCCACCCTGTTCTGCAGCACGTTACAAGTGTCACTACCCGCTGGCCAGCTCGCGACGAGGAACAGTTTGGCGACGCCTACTACTTCACAGACGAAGAGCGCTTCAAATGGCTCTCTGAATCAGGTCAATTCATCGAAACGACTTCCGTCTATGGAGCCAGCTACGGCACACTAGCCATCGATCTCGAGCGAGCCTGGAGCTCCAAGCGCCAGCCCATCACCAGTGTAGACACTCGAGGCATTGAAAATTATCGGACCAAGGGCTATGAGGTCGTGGCCGTGTTTCTCGACTTCCCCTCCACGAACGAACAAAAGCTTCGTATTCTTCATCGCCAACCTAATATCTCACCCGAAGCTCTCGATGAGCGCCTATCTGTTGCCGCAGAGGAACGTGCCTGGGCAGCCAAGGAAAGTCAGGCCGGTCGAATACATATTGTCGTCAACGACAAACTAGGCGCCTGTACAACTGATGTCGCCAATATCTTTCAGCTCAATCTCAGTTAGAGACTGCAGAATAAACTCTTGAAAAAGCGTATAATATCCCTGTGACGATG
>CAYSMD010000008.1:0-4102 GCA_964432055.1 uncultured Candidatus Saccharibacteria bacterium | reverse complement strand
ACCAAAGAAAACAAGATTTCGATGATCTCAATTCCTCGCGACACGCGCGTGAAGATTCCTGGTGAAGGCAACTCCAAAATCAACAACGCCCACGCCTACGGCGATATTCCTCTTGCCAAACAAACCGTGGAGAACTTCCTAGATATCCCGATTCACTACTACGTCCGCGCCAACTTCACCGGACTCCGCCAGGCTGTCGATGCTGTTGGTGGCATTGAGGTTGATAATAAGTATCTCCTCTATGACCCCGAATATCCATGCGACAAAAACCAGTGGAAAAGCTGTGGCTTTAAGCTCCAACCAGGCAAGCAGAAGCTCGACGGAGCCACAGCCCTGAAATACGCACGCTGCCGTAAGGGTACGTGTGGCGATGACTTCGGCCGTGCCGAACGGCAGCAAGAAGTCATCTCAGCAATCCGCGTCAAAGCCCTCTCATCGGAAACCCTCTTAAACCCCGGCAAAATCGCCGCACTCATCCAAACAGCTGGTGACAATGTAAAAACTGACATGTCAATTCAAGGCATACTCAGACTTAACGACCTCACAAAGGATGTACCCCAGGATCAAACCATCAACGCCGTGTTCTCACTGGAGCCGAATGGCTTCCTCAAGTCAGATCCTGCAGGCTCAACAGATCTCTTGCCGATCGACTCAACACTCACGGCCATTCAGACCTTCGCCAAAGATATCTTCAGGCTTGGACCGATCTGGAAAGAGAATGCAACAATTGTCATCCAGAATGGCACAACCACAACGGGTGTTGGAGGTAAGCTAGAGACGAAGATTAACAGCGAAAAAATGCCACTTCAGATTACCGGGGTGAGTAATGCCATCAAGCGAGACTATGCGACCACTCAGATTATCGATTACACCGGAGGCAAGAAGAACGCCACGAAGGCCTACCTAGAGGGAGTTCTCAAGGTTACGGCAACGGCACCAGAAAATCCGCCCGCCAAACCATCTCAAGACTTCGTCATTATTATTGGTAGTGACTTCGCCAACTATTTGCCAGCTCCAACCCCTAAACCATGAGTACCGATCACCCTGAAAAACATCACAATCCCGAGCTTGCAAGCCCTACGGGTCGAGAACAGACAGAAAGACTTGCGACAACTGGTGAGTACGTTTTTCACGGTACTCCCGTGAGTCAGATCGAAACCTTTGAACCCAGGCAGGCTCACGATCTCGGAACACCAGATGAAGAGCCAGCTGTCTTTGCCACCGAACTGCCAGACATCGCAATCTTTATGGCGCTTGTGAACCATCAAAACTCAATAAATCCGGACCAGCCATACCGGAGTGTAACTAGTGTCGAGCGCGACGATGAGGGGGCGTATTTTGTGAAAGACCTACGCGCCACTCAAAACCTACTCGATGGCGCCCGCCTTCCGAGTGCCCGCGGATACGTTTACGTTTTCCCAATTCAGCACTTTGCGAGACGAGAAAAGAAACAGGGAGAATTTCGGTGTCTCGAGGGGATCAAGCCACTATACGCGATCTCAGTTAGTTCAAGAGACCTTCCTGGGTCAATCCGCGTTATTACACCCTAGTCCATACAGCCCTGATCATTCATGTCGACCGGAATCGTCAAACTCCTCGAGCTAATGAGGCTCCAACGACATATAAAGTGTTCGGCATTTCTTCGTCACTAACTGATATACTAATTACATGAACCAAGATAATGCACATCGAAACATTGAGTTTCGTCCTCTGGCTGATCGCGTGCGCCCAACCAGCCTCAAAGAGATGGTTGGCCAAGAGAAAGTCATCGGCCAAGGCCAGTTCGTTCGCCAGCTCGTCGAAAAAGGCGAAGCAACTTCGCTCATATTTTGGGGTCCGCCAGGCTGCGGTAAAACTACCTTAGCTCGCATCATAGCTCAATCCGGCAATTATCACTTCATCGAGATCTCTGCTGTCACCTCAGGAAAGGCCGACGTGATGCGCGTCATTGAAGACGCCCGCGCCATGCAGCGGCTCGGCACACAAACGATCCTCTTTGTCGATGAGATTCACCGCTTCAATAAAGCTCAGCAAGACGCTTTTCTGCCACACATCGAGAACGGCACCATTATTTTCATAGGTGCTACGACGGAAAATCCCAGCTTCGAAGTCATCACCCCACTTCTTTCGCGATCACGGGTCATTGTACTCGAAGCCGTCGACAAAGCATTACTCACGAAGCTCCTGCGCCGTGCCGCTAAACAGACCTACCCCGAACTCAAAACCACGCCAAAAGCTCTCGAACTTCTCGCAGAATTTGCGAGCGGCGATGCTCGCGCGGCGCTCAATGGACTCGAAGCCGCAGTCCAAGTGTCACCCACAAAACTCACCGTCGAATCAGTCGAACAAGCTATGCAGCAAGTTGCCCTCAGCTATGATAAGACAGGTGAATACCACTACAACACGATCTCTGCGTACATCAAATCCATCCGTGGTAGCCACGTCGATGCGGCTCTCTTCTACCTTTTTAGAATGATTGAAAGCGGTGAAGATCCAAAGTTTATCGCCCGACGCCTGGTTATCCTCGCGTCCGAAGACATCGGCATGGCAGCACCAGCGGCCCTGAATCTGGCAACGTCGTGCTTCCTTGCTGTAGAACGAGTTGGCCTGCCGGAGTGCGAATACACACTTGCTCACACCACGATTGCCCTCGCGAAAGCACCAAAAAGCCGCAGCGTCGCAGATGCGATGAGTCGCGCCAAACAAGCTGTGCGCTCTCACCCGACCGCCCAAATACCGCTCGGCCTTCGCAATGCTCCAACAAAACTCATGAAAGAACTCGGCTATGGCAAGCAATATCAGTGGAGGGCCAACTTTCAGGCGCCGACTGGCTTCCTTCCTGACGAACTACTCGACCTGAGATTCTACGAGGAAGACTAAACCGCTCATGCTTGGTGATCGGGAACTCCCCTGATACGCTAGAGACACTCGAGACAAGGGAAGCCTCCAAACGCTACACGCCGCTGGGGGCTATTTTTTTGTGACTACTACACTGAGTCGGTATTCCAAGAGCGGAATCGTCACAACGCGAACGTGATGCATGAGCGAGTACTGCACAGATGGATCTTCCTCAAGAAGAGGCCTTCGGTGACGCTGCCAGTCCATCACGACATAGCCGAGAAAAACCAAGCTTGCGAGCAAGCCCGGCAAACCGACATAGAGCGCCCCAACTCTTACGAGTGTCGGGCTGGTTCGCGCCACTCCTACTGGGTCGATAATAACCCCGTTCTCAGTCCTATCATCATCTAGTGCGCTGCCATCCTTTACAGAATACGCCACCTTGATAGCCGAACTTGAGCCGACAGTCTGCCTCGAAACCACCGCCCCGCTCACTGCCTGGTAACTGGCATCTGGCTCAATAAACTTCCTGAGCTGGAGGCCGCCGTTGAAGACGATGCATCGTGAATATATTTGGTGATATTTACGGTTTCAGCCTTCGAACAATGGAGCTCAAACTCGGTTAGGCCATACGGATAGCCAAAGCCGCTGTCACTCTTGTTGAGCGAACTCGATGTCACCGGTACAACTGTCGCATTCTCGATACAGCCTTCGGTCACAAGCGTAATATAGGTGTCGCCGGTGGCCGCTGCATAGCTCGTCACCTCCGATTGGAGCCGATCCTGGATACCGTCACCGTTGCCATCACCACCGTTCGGCGCAGCGTCCTCGACAGCGTTCGAAATGCCGTCCGCATCACTATCTGACGCCGACCCAATACCGATGTTCTGAGAGAATTCACTGGTCGAGCCAAAGCCATATACAGTTGTGCCGTCGATAGAGGTCGTAGTAGCTGTGAGTACTTTATCGGTGTAGTCCCCATTCACTGTGAGTGTCGCTGTCTTACTCAACCCTGCACTCTCGCTCACCGCAGCCCCTAAAAAGATTTCGCCCGGACCCGAGCCATAGACAGTACTCTCCTGATCTGCATAAAACTCTACTCGATATTGATCGGTTGGACTGTCGGCAACGTCTAGGTCATATGTAACTACAAGCTGATTGCCAGTCTGCACGGCAGTTTTTAATTTGGGGTGATTGATATAATTATTCGGCCCCGTATCTGCATCCCCAACATCATTCGGAGTCACACCGACGCTCTCAAACT
>CAYSMD010000007.1:0-28703 GCA_964432055.1 uncultured Candidatus Saccharibacteria bacterium | reverse complement strand
ATCATTGACCAACCTGGTGACTTCTGGTATCATGTTCAAGTTATGAAAGCGAATATCCATCCAGATTGGGTTGAGACCAAGGTAACTTGCCTCGGTTGTGACACTACTTTCACCAGCCATTCCACTGTGCCAGAGATCACCGTGGAAATTTGCTCTAATTGCCATCCTTTCTACACTGGTAAGCAGAAGCTTGTGGACACCGCCGGTCGCGTTGACCGCTTCGAAGCTCTCCGTAAAAAGAGCGGCGAGATCAAGAAGACTGCCAAGCCAAAGACTACGAAGAAGGCTGAGAAGCCAGCTGCAGAGACTAAGGACGCAAAAGCAGCGCTCAAAGAGATCAAGGCTGAGCTCAAAGACCACACTGTAGACAAAAAGACCGATACTCCGGCCGCTACCGAAGACAAGTAACTCCGCTTACGCCCCAAGAAAGACGCCCACGCATACCCGCTGGCGTCTTTCTCTGCGTAAAGTGCGGTAAAATAGGAACAGACTATGCTCGACCAAACCTCAATTGATAAGCTCACTGCTCGCCTCGCCGAACTCGAGGCTGAATTGGCGCGCCCAGAAATCTACGCCAGCCCAAAGGCTGCAGGACTCGTACATGAACAGCGCGAGCTGCAAGCCAAGCTCGAGCTCTTCGCCGAAGTGAAGAAGACCGAGGAAGATCTCGCCGAAGCTCGCTCGCTCGCCAATGATCCAGAAATGGGCGAGCTAGCAAGTGCTGAGATCCCCGAACTAGAAGCTCGGATGGACTCCCTACAGGGCAAAGTTCGTGCTGCACTTGTGCCGACTGACCCTCACGATAATAAGACCGCCATCATTGAGATTCGTGCTGGTGCAGGCGGCGACGAGAGCTCACTCTTTGCCGGCGAGATCGCTCGTATGTATGCCCGCTTTGCCGAAAGCCATGAGATCAAGCTTCAAATTCTCTCCGAATCGCCAAATGAAGTCGGCGGCTACAAAGAGATCATCCTCGAAGCCAAGGGAGCTGCCCCCTATGCTTCGTTTAAGTATGAGTCGGGAGTACATCGCGTGCAGCGCGTACCAGCCACGGAGAGCCAGGGACGGATTCATACCTCGACAGTTACTGTCGCAGTACTCCCAGAAGCCGAAGAAACCGAACTCGAAATTGCCGATAATGAGATCCGAGTAGATGTTTACCGTAGCTCCGGCAACGGCGGTCAATCTGTTAATACCACCGACTCAGCGGTCCGCATTACTCACCTACCATCCGGAATCGTCGTGACCTGTCAGGATGAAAAAAGCCAAATCAAGAACCGCCTCAAGGCCATGAACGTCCTGCGCTCTCGCTTGCTCGCTCTAGAAGAAGAAAAGCGTCGCCAGGAACTCGGTGATGCTCGTCTCTCACAAATCGGCACCGGTGACCGCTCAGAAAAGATCCGCACCTACAATTTTCCTCAAGACCGCATCACAGATCACCGGATTAGTTTTACGACTCACAGTATTACGAGATTTATGGACGGCAACCTCGATGAACACCATGATGCCCTGCGCCAAGCCGATATCGACCGCGCCCTCGCCGAACAAGCTGCATGAGTATCGCCAAACTCCGAGATGAGATCATCGCCGAGCTTAAGTCGGCCGGCATAACTGGTGCCCAAACTGACGCCGAGCTCATCATGAGCTTTGTACTGGGCAAAGATCGTACCTGGCTGATGGCTCACGATCACGAAGACATCACGCCAGCCGACACCGAGTACATCAAAAACCTCGCGCAGCGACGAGCACAGCGCGAGCCCCTGAGCTATGTCTTAGGCCAACGCGAATTTGCCGGGCTCATGTTTACTATTGATAGTCGAGCACTTACGCCCCGAGTCGAAACGGAAACCATCGTCGCCGAGGTTGCCCGGCGTGCACCAAAAGGAGAGCGCGTGCTTGATATCGGTACCGGTTCTGGCGCCATGGCAATTGCGTTAAAACACCTGCGCCCAGACCTAAACATCGTAGCTAGCGAAGTGAGCGCCGATGCCCTCGAATTGGCGCGAGAAAATGCGCGCAACTTACTTCATTCAGAAAATGACATAGAATTCGTTGAGTCAGACTTGTTCGAAAATGTTGAAAGCACATTCGATGTAATTGTCGCTAATCTGCCGTATGTAACGCGCACCATGGAGCTCATGCCAGAAGTGCAAAATGAGCCGGACGTAGCGCTATTTGGCGGCGCCGATGACGGTCTTGATCTCTATCGAAAGTTTTTCGCGCAGCTACCAAAGCATCTGAATTCATCTGGACAGCTATGGCTCGAATCTGATCCCTGGCAACAAAACGCTCTCATCGAACTCGCCAAAAGCTGTGAGTTACGGAAGATTTTTCAAGATTACTTCATACTCGGCTTCGAGAAATAGCCAATCATACTATTGACTTTATACATAAATGTATTAAAATAAATCTACTGTACCTTCGAACGAAAGTTTCATCATGATCACCAACAAGCAGAAGTTTCTCCTCTTCCTGGCCTGGGTGGTTCTGGCTGCCTCGTTCTTAAATACGACAGCAGTCATGAAGTTCTCTCAAGACACGGGGTCACGCCTCGTCATTAACGTCGGGTTCGTAGCGATGTTCTTCTCGATCAGCTCCGGCCTTCTTGCTAGCGCCCTCATAGCCATAAGGGCCTTCCGCAAGCGTCCACTCGTGCCAGAACTCCCCTTGTGGGTGAAGCTCGTCGACTACTACGCAGCCTTCTTGATTGCGTGGGGAATGTTTGTTCTGGTGTTCAGCGGCGAGACGCCAGAAGAGCGAGTCGCCCGCTGGCATCTCGAACAAGCCAGCAACCTGACCCTCATCCACGCTGGGATGGTCGTCATCGGCCTAGCCTACTACGGCTGCCTGTGGCTCATCGCCTACCGCAAGGCAAAGGATGGCCAGGGCATCAGGGCCTGACAACACGAGCTGCGCACGGCAGCCAACCTACAAGCACTCGTTACGTGCACCGTGCAAACTAACACCCACTTGAACTAGTCAAGCTCAAGTAGGTGTTTTCTTTTTTCAGGAAATTTTATTCAGTAGTTTGCGGTGCTTCTTCGAGCTTGAGCTTAACTGTCTGCTCCTTGCCATCACGGAAAATCGTCAACGTCACCTCATCACCTGGCTTGAAACGAGCAATGACATTCTGAAGTGGATTGTCACGGTTCACCGCATCGCCATTTACCTTGATGATAATATCACCTTCACGCAAGCCGGCCTTCGCTCCTGGGCTACCTGGCAATATCGCCAAGGTGTCATCATCACCACGAAGTAACGCACCGTCCTTGACTGGGAGCTGATTGCGCTCTGCAAACGTCTCCGAAAGCATGAGGTAGCGCACGCCGATATACGGGCGAATAATCTGACCGCGTGTTTTTACGGAATCGAGCGCACCTTTCACTTGGTTAATCGGGATCGCAAAACCTATGTTCTGCGCCGTACCACCAGCCACCGCTGTATTAATGCCAATCACTTGGCCATCAATATTTAGGAGTGGCCCGCCCGAGTTACCAGGATTAATCGCAGCGTCAGTCTGGAAGAGATTCGTCAGCGTCTCTGAGTTGCCAGCACCGTCCGCCGCCTGAACTGGGCGACGCTTCCCAGAGATAACACCAGTAGTTACGGTGTTGTCATACTCGCCAAGTGCGTTGCCGATTGCGATAGCCCGCTGACCGACCTCAACCGCATCTGAGTCGCCAAGCTCGGCTGCCGGCAAACCAGTTGCCTCTACCTTCACAAAAGCAATGTCATTCGCTGGATCGAGGGCCAGAATCTTGCCCTCGTATTGCTTGCCCTCGGTATTTGTCACCGTTACCGTTGATGCGCCTTCAACCACATGCTTATTCGTCAGCACCAGACCGTCACTCGAGACAATTACCCCAGTGCCGGCACCTTTCTGCTGCTGCTCACCAAAGAAGCTCTGGACGGTAGAGGATGTATTGATCGAAACCACGCTTGGCCCAACTTTCTTCACCAAATCAATGGTTGCCGAGTTTTCCTGCAGAGTAACCTGCTTTGACTCTTCGATCTTATTTTTTGCCGTCTGCGGCATGAAGTTCACATACAAAGCCGCACCAAGTACACCTGCCACAAAGGCCAGCGCAACACTCACCAGTAGCCCTGGCGCTTGAGGCTTTTTGGGCTTCTTCTGTGTTGAGCGAGGTGTTGCGGTACGCTTTGGTGATTCGGTTTTACTGGGCTCTGCTTCGACCATGCTATTGAGTCTCCTCCTAGGTTATGTCTCTATCATTATAAGACAAGCTGAAAAATTGCTGAAAACTCACATCCCTGACATAAAGAGCAAGAAGCCGAGTAGAAAAGCACACATCATGCCGTACTCAACGACGAGTTTTTTCGAAAGCTTTCGCTGCGCGTGCAGGTGCAACATACTCCCCCACGCATACGCAATAACCGCCAGAATAACTGCCGATCGTGAGACCACGAGGTTCGTCGAAGGCAACGTATAAAACACTAACGCCATCTGAGATATCATCAAAACTTCAACTGCTAAAATCGCCCAGACAGCTGCCAAAAATGAGTTGTGATAGCCAACCCGCTCGAGCCAGTAGTGCACAATGACGTAATTCACCAGCCATGCAAGGATGAGGGTCGCAAAACCGAAGAATGCATTTTGACTGGCGATCAGCATCCAGAGCGTATTTGCCAGAACGATCAGTAGTAAGCTGTAGCCGGTTTGCAGATGCGGTGTACGGCTTCGAAACTGCAGCAGAAAGAATCGCACCTGCATCGCAAAGGCAACGAGCAGAAGCCCTGCCTGTTGCCAGAGCGGCAAGCCGTAGACTTCTGTGAGGAGCGCAATATAGAGCAACACAAACACGACGACTGCCAGTGGCTCGAGTGCTCGAGTAAATACAATCCGCGCCGTACGCGCCACGACCAACCGAGCAACGGTCATGATGGTCAACGCAACAGCGATCACGAGCGACAACCACAGCCACACTCCACCCATCAATGCTAAAGCTAAGCTCGCGGACAGCCCAATAATATGAGTAATAAGGATCCGTTGTGTGGGTGTAGTTGTAAGCTTCCCCCTGCGTGCCATGCGTTAGCGCTCCGTCTCTGTTGTTGCCTTGGACCCTAAGATAAGACGGATACCTTGCTGAACACTTGCATCCTCTCGGGCCGAGACGTTAAATCGTTTCTCTAAATATCGTAGACTATATTTGGCCGCGGTGCCAGGAGCAAACAAGAGTTGGGTTTCGGATTGCTGTAATGCCGTCGTTCTGGAGGAAATATTATACCTGTACCCGGCTAACCGATCCGAAATATCGGTAAATTTTTGAGCCCTACCAGTTGCGTCTACCAGCTCAATTGGGACATTCTCCTCGACGATATGACGATCAAAGAACAGGCTATGAGTAAAATTTTGGATTGTTGTGTACGTGCCATCTGAGCGCAGCGGCACAACCACACTCGCCCCACCGATCAGGGCCGTCTGCACAAGCTGCTCCACCTCTCCATCAACCACTTTTGAGCGCATCTTCGTTGGATCGATGGCCTGCACCACTTCTGCTAAACGGGTGATTTCATCGCTCCCAAGATCAGTGCGCACATGACTACCAAACGCATCAATAAGACCAAGTAGTTTAGCTGGATTCGTTAGGGTTTGAGCTGAAAGGGCTTTCTCGCGAGCTGCAATCATAAGCTGCTGCTGACGTGCTGCCCGGCCAAAATCATTACCGCAGTTACCCTTTCGGCAACGAGCAAACTTGAGCGCGGTGGCGCCATTCAGTTGCTGGGTGCCGGCAGCAAGCTGAAAGCCACACGCCAATCGCTCATCCCGAGTACAGGGATATTCGGAGTCATACAATGGTGTGGCAACTTCAACCGTGACACCACCAAGGGTGTCAATCGCCTTGGCAAAGCCAGTAAAATCAGCGCGGATGTAATTATGTATCGGGATATCTAGCGTCGTGCCAACCACCTCTTTCATCGCAACCGGACCTTCACCAGCCTTGCGCTGCTCGGCATAGCTATGGACAGCATTCAATTTGTCTTTGCCATAGCCGGGCATAGCGACGTACAAATCACGCGGCAATGAGAGCAGCGCCACGTCTTTCGTCTCTGGATCGATGCTGGCCACCATGACCGTATCTGCAAGCAGAGAGCCAGCATGACCCTCATCCCCCACTCCAAGCAAGAGAATATTGACTCGACCCTCGGCTTCATAGCTCGAATCAAAATCTACGGATTTCGGCTGCTGCAAGGCTTCTGCAGAGACACCCGTGTGCTTTTGGAGTACGGCACGATACGCCAGCATCGATTTCACGAGCAGGATGACGGGGACAATGAGAGCAAGCGCCGCGACGCCAGCGATCACCAACCGACGTCGCTTTTTTTGACGATCCTGAAATCGTGCTATCGAACCATTTTGGCTCGCCTGCTCAACTGGTGAGGTAGTGACGACTGAGCGTTTGCGAGCAAAGAATGACATATCTACCAGTATAGCTGAAGCGCATTTACCTGACCAAGTGCATCCGGCGCGCAACTTAGGCTATACTAGCTACATATGACTGATACCCCAAACCCAACACCGACACCACCAACACCAGGCGCAGCTGGTGCCGGCACTCCGCCACCTACTCCAGCGACTCCACCTACCCAACTACCCGTCAGCGAGCTCTCGAAGCCAACACCCCTGAAGACTACGCCCCCGCCACCGCAGAATGTCATTATTCCACCGGCGGCGGTGCCTGGTCAGCCAGCGCAAGCACATCCAGCCACTGGTACAACTCCACAAGTCGATGCCGAAGTCACCACTACTGATGTTGATGAATCTTCAGAACCACCTCTGTGGCGAAAGATTGTTAGCTTTCTTGTATCGTGGATTCTGATACCAGCGGCACTCGTATATCTGGTGCATAATTTTATTTTCCAAGCGTGGTATGTCGACGGCCAATCTATGGAGCCGACGTTCCAGAACGGAAACTATCTGATCGTCTCAAAGTTCGAAGTTAGCTGGAAGAAATTCACCGGGCAGAGCAGTAATCTCAATATTCAGAGGGGTGACGTTGCCATCTTCAATCCACCAAACTTCCCAGACAATGTCTTCTTTATCAAGCGGGCAATCGGCCTTCCGGGTGACCGCGTAGTCATTAAAGATGGCACTGTGACTATCTACAATAAGGAGAATCCGAACGGGACACTCGTCAACGAATCCTACGTTGGCGGGATTGCACTCGAGGGCGATGTTGACACCCAAGTCGCTGATGGAGAAATCTTTGTACTTGGAGACAACCGCAATCCGAATGCCAGTCAGGACTCTCGCTACTTTGGTCCAATACCGATGAAACGCTTTATTGGTACAGCCGCACTGAGACTTCTCCCGGTGTATGAATTCGGGCAAGTCGAAAATCCTGACTACGGCCCGTCACTCGAAAAATAGCGTCCTTTAAACGAGAGTTTCGCCAGTAATATCTTCGTAAATCCGCGCCAACTCTTCTTGTGAGAAGAACCGAATCACCACGCGTCCACCCTGAGCATTGTGCAAAATCTCGACTTTCGTACCGAGTTTTCGCTCGAGACCTTCTGCGGCCGATTGGTACTCCGACTGCTTGCGTTGAGCCCGCTTCGATCCGAATGTCTTATCTTGTTTCCAGGTTCGAGCAAGCTCTTCAACCTGTCGAACCGTCATGTCCCCGGCTACAATCATTTCAATCATTTTTTTCTGATCCGATGGATCTTCGACTGTGAGAATTGCCCTGGCCTGACCCTCGGTCAGCTTATTCTCCTGCATGGCTTGTTTGGCTTCATAGGGTAGTTTGAGAAGTCGCAGCGTATTACGAATGGTCGGTGCTGCACGCCCTACGCGCTTGGCGATTGCTTCTGTCGTGAGATTAAATTGATCGGCCAACTTCTGATACGCGACGGCGAGTTCGAGTGGTGATAGCTCGGCCCGTTGGATATTTTCGATCACAGCAACTTCAAGCGACTGCTGCTTATCGAAGGTCCGAATAATTGCTGGCACAGTGGCCTTGCCGGCAAGCTTTGAAGCACGCAAGCGGCGCTCACCGGCAATCAGCTGGAATCGGCTTCCATTCTTTGTGACTACAAGCGGCTGCACGACGCCATGTTCCTGAATCGAAGAAGCAAGATCCGCCAGCTCATCATCGGCAAACTCTTTACGCGGCTGAAATGGGTTTGGATCAATCAGCTCGACCTTGAGATCGCGCACGGCACTGGCGTCTTCAAGGTGTAATGCCTGATCAACCTCTTGCGAGGTTGCTTGATCAATTTCAGTTGGAATGAGTGCATCCAGGCCTCGGCCGAGACGACTAGGTTTGGCTGACACGGGCTAGTACCTCCTTTGCCAGAGCTTTATAGGCTCGGGCCCCCTTAGAAAATCTATCATAATCTACAATCGCCTTGGCATGTGATGGCGCTTCGGCAAGTCGGATATTGCGCGGTATTACCGTCGTAAACACCTGGCGCGGAAAATGCTGCTCCACCTCGGCGGCCACCGCCTGTGAGAGCGAGGTGCGCGCCGTATGCATCGTCAGCACGACTCCAATCAGGTTCAGCTGCGGATTCAATGCCTGCTTCACACGACCGACCGTCGCGAGCAGCTGACCAAGGCCCTCAAGCGCATAATACTCTGCTTGCACCGGAATGAGCAGCCTCTGAGCTGCAACCAAGCCGTTGATAGTCAGAAGCCCCAGCGAGGGCGGGCAGTCGATGAATATCAGATCAAAAGGAGCGTCCTGCAAGGCGGCTTTCAACCGTGACTCACGATGATCTGCCTGAGTAAGCTCTACTTCAGCGGCGGCCAAAATTGCGCTCGATGGCACGATAGACAGATTCTTATAATGAGTAGCGTGCGTGACCTCTGCGAGTGGCGCACTGTCGACCAGCACGTCATACAGCGTCTTTTCGAGGTTATTTTTGTCGATCCCCAGCCCGGAGCTTGCGTTGCCCTGCGGATCTAAATCAATGATGAGTACCTTCTGGCCGGCTTTTGCTAGATAGGCACCGAGATTAACCGTAGTCGTAGTTTTACCGACTCCGCCTTTCTGATTTGTAACTGCGATCACTACCGCGCTCAATGACTCACCCTCTTCATATCGAACTCTAGTATACCAGGTGTGAGTATCAAGTGTCAGCTGGGGGTTGCATCAGATAGGCTTATCTGGTACAATTCCATATTGTTTGCCTAAACGAGAAAGTTACATGTTAGCAGTTATACAGGCTGGATCGCAGCAGTTCTTAGTTGAACCAGGCCAGACCATCACCACAGAATTACTCGGAGAAGACAAAACTGTCACCTTCGAGCCACTCATGGTTATCGACGGAGATAATATCTCGGTTGGTACGCCAAGTGTTTCTGGTGCGAAGGTTGTCGCGTCGGTAAAGGTCGCAGACCAGAAAACCGATAAGGTGCAAGTCTTGAAATACAAGGCAAAAAAGCGCCAGAAGACCATGCATGGTCATCGCCAGCGTCAGACTGTCTTGGTCATTGACAAGATCACCGCTGCTTAACAGTTCAGAACATGCACGTGCTGCACTACGCACGAATAGACCAGATTACTCATTGCGAGACATCTGGTCTATTTATTTACTCGTGAAGTTGGCGCTAGCGGCAATCAGTCGAAACTTGCGTGCCAGCCTTAGTCGCACCCATCCACTGCAACACCTCTGAAAAGCCCTGAGTCATGGTCGTATAATGGGTCGCATCCTTCAATACCCGATAGTTCACACTGTTGCCAAGACTACACAAACGCTTCACGGCAACGTCTGACTGACCAACCAGCACAACATTATCCTGGCGCCCATGCACAATCAGCTTCCGACTCGGGGTCTTCACGTCTGCCGCCAGATTCTGCCGCATCCGCTCGTCAAACGCCGGTGAAACCGCTGCTACCGAGCCGGTTTTCATCGCATCGATAAATTGCTTCGTGTACACCTTATTAATATCGCGATTTCCCCAATACTGAATATTCGTATCGATACAATTTTTTGCAATATCAGAAGACAGATTGGTTGCGAAAGGAGGCATGAGAATACTATTCAACGGATATGTCTCTTTGTACCAGTCAGAATAGCTGTAGAGGACATATGGACCAAACCACAAGATATTAGCCCCGCGCGTGGTGTCTGTGAGTGTCTGTCGAACATCCGTCACCGGACCGAAGCCGACGACACCCTTAATTGTCAGCTCCGGTGCGTAACTAGCAGCAATCTCATCTGCCCAAAACGCCGCGTGACCACCCTGTGAATAGCCAGCCAGGAATACTGAATCCTTCGAAATTCTATCTTTTGAGAGTGGCAAATTAGACAATGCCCTGACTCCATCGAGTAACGCCCGGCCCTCGAGTGCTCCAACCATGTAGTGATGCATTCTTGAGGGATCTCGAAAACCCTCATAATCGATCGTAACCACCGCATAGCCTTCTGAAGCATAGGCGGCCATATGGCTCGCATAGTTCGCCAGGTTTCGCTTAGCTGGCACCTCCAGAGACGGAGCACACTGATCGTCTATGCCGGTCGTCCCTGGCGCAAAGGCATACACCGACAGATTCTTCGACGGACCTCCCGACGGCATAAACGCTCTGCCATATATCTGCACCGTTTCACCATTCGTGTCCAGCATAGTATAGCGAAATGTCTGCTGTTTTACTGGATTCGCCTTTCCTGAGTAGCTCTTGTTCGTCTGGCGAATGAGTGCCTCTGTCTGCTCAGCAGTCAGGCTCACCACCTCACCCTGCTCCGTTAGCTTGCCAGTTGCAGGTGTTTGGACGGGTTGCGAATCACGATTTTTTGTCTGTGTAGACTGCCGTTGTTGAGGTGTCGAATTCGACCAGAAATACCAGCCTACCAGCACTGCTAGAACAAGCAGGCTAGTCGCAACAATATACTTCGGCCGCATCCCACCGCTTCTCGATGACGAGCGATAGCGTGTCCGAGTATTGCGTGAAAACCTCATATCACTCATGAGTTAAAACCGATACTCCATCATGACCATATCAGCCCCGCCTAAAAGGCCTGACACGTGTCGTATTGGCACAAAACCTGCCCGCTGATAGAAAGCTTCTTTATCGTGTGTTATCAGCTGTAAACTATCCACATTACGACGACGCGCTTCATCCATTGCACTATCCAGAAGCCTCGTGCCGAGACCAGTGCCACGCACAGAAGGCTGTACATACATCCAATACAAATACGCGATAAGCCCGTCCTGTCGAACGAAACAATACGCCTGCAATTCATCAATTTGAGATCCTTGTTTTGCTATAAAAAGCGATGCTTTTGGCGATAAATAAGCTTTCGCGAGTCTTGGTAGGTTATGCTGTTTGGCAAGGGTTTTCTTGAAGGAATCATCAAAATATCCAAATCCATCATCAATAGATTGAATAAATAATTTATTCAATCTATTGAGCTCCCCAAAACCTACTTTTTGTATCATGACACCTGTATCATTCTGCGTGTCGACATTCTTACTTGCCGGCTCCATTTAGCTCACAACCACCTTGTTGCGGCCAGTCTGCTTCGCCTCATAGAGTGCCTCATCGGCACGCTTTAGTACGGCGGCAATCGTATCTTCACCGTGAAGCTCGGCAACACCAAGGCTCGCAGTTACCTTTACGGTTGAGTTTTGGACGATAAAGTCATGCTCCTCAATCACCCGCCGAAGATTTTCGGCAATTCGCGTGCTATGTTCACCAGAAGCACCAACAAGCCCGACAACGATCTCTTCACCGCCATAACGCCCGACTATATCTAGCTGACGAACCTCTCCCTGAATAAGTTCGGCGGTCTGACGCAGAACATCATCGCCCGCATCATGCCCGTGAGTATCATTGATCTTCTTAAAGAAATCTATATCCAAGAATATGATAGATAGCGCCTTGATCACAACCGATCGACGCTTATCGGGGTGCTTGAACTGGTATCGAACCTCATTTGCAATCGCTTCGAGATACTCCATCAGTCCACGTCGATTCAGAATCTGAGTGAGCTCGTCTGTAACCAGCCGCTCCTGTAGTAGTTGGACCTGCGCCTGTAGCGCTGCGATTCGTTCTTTATAGTCCTCGATTGACTTCGGTGATGCCATTGTTTTTGTGGGCCTCTCGTTTTGTTAGGTTGTACTTAAACCAGCTAAGTAGTGTTCTGCTTCAAGCGCCGCGCGACAACCATCACCAGCAGCAGTAATTGCCTGGCGATACCGCTTATCCGCGACATCGCCAGCGGCGAAGATACCCTTAACATTTGTTAAGACGATATCCTGCACAGCCACATAACCCTTCTCATCTAGGTCAATAGTACCCTTCAAAAAGTCGGTGGCCGGGATATGCCCGATCGCAACAAACAGCCCCTCACATTCGAGGCGCTGCTTTTCGTTTGTCTTCAGGTTTGTCAGCTCAACTCCCGAAACCATGGCTTCACCGAAAACATCTGAAACTGCACTATCCCATACGAACGAAATCTTTGGATGCTGTTTCGCTCGGTCCTGCATAATCTTACTTGCTCTGAGCGAGTCGCGACGATGCACCACCGTAACTTTGGATGCAAATTTCGTGAGGGTGAGTGCCTCTTCCATTGCGGTATCGCCACCACCAACGACCACGACGTGCTTACCCTGGAAGAAATACCCATCACACGTAGCACATGCTGAGATACCCTTGCCCATCAGACGAGTCTCGTTCTCCAGACCAAGCCAACGCGCTTGAGCACCGGTCGCGATAATGACCGCCTTCGCATGCAACTCCGAACCATCCCTGAGATGCAAAGTATGCCCAGTCTCACCTGGATGCACCTCATCAACAAATTCACGAATCATCTTCACGCCAAACCGAAGGGCTTGAGCCTGCATGACATCCATAAGCTCAGGGCCCATAATTCCATCCTGAAAACCTGGGAAATTCTCAACTTCACTCGTGAGAAGTAGCTGACCACCCGGTACGTCACCAGCTACAATCGTTGTCGAAAGAGCTGCCCGTGCGGTGTAGATCGCAGCGGTATAGGCAGCCGGGCCACTGCCGATAATGACAACATCAATTTTGTTCGTAGATTTCATACCTACATTATAGCTTGAGTGAGGGGGTTGATTCCAGTCAGGCTAGGTTGTCACCCCATTACAAGTGTTTGCTGCCCATAGGCCCTTATCAGCGCCATCCGCCGCCCGCTCAGCAGCCTGGAAGTCATCTCGATACTTGTAGAGCTGATTTTGATACGTATATTCATGCGCAAAACCCTCAGTTACCAGATCTAAGTTTACAAATAGGCCGTCCTCTCGCCAAACATATGCCAAGAGTCGGTCATATCTATCACGTTCACCGACGACCGGATCAAACTCCAGCCGTACCCGCCGCCCACTGAGCGCAGTCTCGGTGTGTTTACTGGCCTCTTTTCCGAAGCACTGGACAGGCTTCCGCGGATCTTTCGTCTCTGGAGTATCCACACCAATCAAGCGTACGCGCTCAAGCTTCCCATCTCTCGCGATTTCAATCGTATCGCCATCGAGCACCTGAGATACTTCATAGACTTCGTCTTTGCGTGCCGGAACTTCGGCCGGCTGCTCAGGCCAGGCGCGAGCCATAATGACCGTGAGTAATGCAATGATGACGAGATAGCCGAGTCGAAACAGTCTTCGATTCTGACTCTGGCTCATACAGGCTCATCCTTCAGTCGCTGCACACTGCCACGATGCCGTGCCACACTCAAAATGAGTCCAAGGATAAGAAAATTCGTGAGCATACTCGTTCCACCAGCTGAAATAAGCGGCAAAGGGATACCTGTGACCGGCATAATACCCATGTTCATACCAATATTAATCAGTACGTGAAAAAGCAACATACTTGCAGCGCCTATGCAGATATACGCACCAAATCTATCAATCGCTTGAGTGCTCAGCAAAAAAATCCGCGCGATGAGCACAGTGTAGAGTAAAATCGCCAACCCTGCGCCCAAGAAGCCGAGTTTCTCGGCAAGCACTGCAAAAATAAAATCCGTATGCTGCGACGGCAGGAAGTTCAACTGGCTCTGACTGCCTGCCGACAAACCACGCCCAGTCCAGCCGCCACTACCGACCGCAATCACTGCCTGCGTCACGTTGTAGCCCGTACCAAGGGTGTCAGCTTGAGGGTTCAATAAGACATTAATACGATTCTGCTGATATGGCGCGAGGAATCGATAGACAATCGGCATCAAAATTGCCAGTGAGCCAGCTCCTAGGAGGAGATAACGACGCTTCACCTTTGATGCTATCGTCATACTTATCCAGATTACGAGCAATACCAAGCCAGTTCCCAAGTCCGGCTGAGCGATAATCAATGCCATGGGCAACAACAAAATGAGTAGCGAGTAGACCAGATAGCGAAACTGACTAGACCGAGCGTGAACCTTACTATAATACGTTCCGAGAACAATAATCAGAGCTAGCTTAGCGAATTCTGAAGGCTGGAATTGAAAGAAGCCAATACTGATCCAGCGCTGTGCCCCCAAGGCAGTGCGGCCAATCACGTCAACCGCAGCAAGCGAAACAACCATAATGATGTAAATCGGGACCGCATAGCTCTTAAAAAGACGATAGTCGATGCGGGACACAATAAATAACGCGATTAGCCCAACCCCAGCGTAGAGAAACTGCCTGGTGGCATCAATTTCACTACGTACCTCACCAGCTTTAATACCCGATGAATAGAGTACGAGCAGGCCCAAAGCAACTATTAAGAAGGTCGTCGTGACAACAATCCAATCTAGCTGCTTCAGACCCCTCCGCATGCCGCGCTACTGCGCCTTTCGTGCTTTGGTTAGGCCAATAGTCAATACATCGCCACCGAGCTTCTGCTCCGCAATATGTGCTGACTCTCCTAGGGTATCAGATAGCGTGAGTGCGAGCGTCTCCTGCATGATGAGCTCGCGGGCGTTCGCAATTGCCGCTTGCGCCGTGTCATTCCCAGTCACTACAAGATCTATTCGATCATCCACCTGCAGTCCAGCCTGTTTCCGCTCGACCTGAATCAGGCGAATAATGTCTCTGGCGAGACCTTCGAGGCGCAACTCATCTGTTATCTCAATATCAAGCACAACACTCGACTCTTCGGCCTGCTCAAAGCCAACCTGCTTCACATTGAGCTCTTCCTCAATAATCTTCACCAAATCATCGGCGAGGCTGGCCTGTAGCTTCAAAGTCGCCGAGGCGAGCGGCTGGCGCACTTTTATGCCAGCCTGGGCACGCTGTGCTAAGCCTTCAGTAACCAGCGTACGAGCGATCTGCATCTGTTCGATCACACCCCTATCAAGACCCGCACTAATCGGCCAATCAGACAAGTGAACCGAATCAGGTAATTCTGCCTCACCTTTCACAGCACGCCATACATCATCGGCGACAAATGGTGCCCACGGTGCCAAGAGCTGAGCTGTGGTCAGGAGAACAAAATGGAGAGTAGCGTAGGCCTTTTGTTTATCTGAATCATCTTCGGACTTCCAGAAACGCCGACGAGAACGACGGACATACCAATTAGATAGATCGTCCAAGAGTTCAGAGAGAGCCCGACAGGAGCTGGGAGTATCATAAACGTCTGCAGCAGCCGTCACTACACCCACCGTTTCATCGAGTCGCGATAGCATCCAGGCATCAAGTGCTGCAACCTGCGTTGGTCGTTCGAATTTTTTGTTCGATTTGTAACCGTCAACATCAGCATACATTGAATAAAATGTTTGTACGTTCTTGAATCGCTGTATGACATTTCTTTGCGCTTCCAAGAGAGATCGCTCATCAAATACAGCTGTTTCACCTGTCACAAGGGGCGTTGATAATAGGTAGAATCTCACTGCATCAGAGCCAAACCGATCAAACATTGGCCCATTTTCTGGGTAATTACCAAGACGCTTACTGAGCTTACGGCCATCGGACCCAAGCAGAATACCGTGAGCAACCGCATGCTTAAAAGCAGGCTTCCCAAACAGTGCCACACTCATAACGTGTAAGGTGTAAAACCAGCCGCGTGTCTGACCAACATACTCGGTAATGAAATCTGCGGGATGCCCCGACTCGAAAAGCTCCTGGTTCTCGAAAGGATAATGCATCTGCGCAAATGGCATGCTACCCGACTCAAACCAACAGTCAAATACGTCATCGATCCGTCGGGCCACCTTACCAGAGTCGGTCTTGAGTTCAACTTGATCAATATTTGGGCGATGTAGATCTGTTACCAGCTCAGGCTTAACCGCTCGGGACTTGAGCTCTTCGAGAGAACCCACCACGAGGACTTCTCCATCATCGGTCTTCCATACTGGCAGTGGCGCACCCCAGAACCGCTTACGACTAATATTCCACTCGCGAGCATTTTCTAGCCACTTCCCAAACGCTCCATTTTTTACATGTGCCGGAAACCAGCTTATTTCTTGATTCGCTGCGAGCAGCTGCTCTTTGATCTTTGGCACGTCGACAAACCAAGCACTCATTGCTCGATAAATAATTGGCACATCGGTACGCCAACAATGCGGGTACTTGTGGATAATTAGCTCTTTGGCGAATAGCTTGTGCTGCTTCTCAAGATCCGCAACAATTTCTCCATTGGCGTCAAAGACAAGACGACCAACATAATCTTTCACCTCGTCCGTGAAGCGACCCTCATCATCAACTGGACTGATGATCGCCACGCCCTCTTTCTTCCCGAGCCAATAGTCATCTTCTCCGTGCCCCGGAGCAATATGAACGATGCCGGTACCCTCGCCAGCCTCTACGAAATCACCTGCCACGACTCGAAATGCCTTGTCCTGGTAGGCGAAGTACGGGAAGAGTGGCTCATATGCCTCTCCGACAAGCTCAGAGCCCTTCAGGCGCCCCCGAGCAGCGTAGCCGTTCAGCTGCTCGGCAAGTCGCTCCTGCGCCTCGAGCGCGAGTATGAGCTCCTCTTCATCATTTGCCATGACAACATAGTCCATGTCAGGATTAACAGCCAGGAGAAGATTGGCTGGGAGCGTCCAGGGAGTCGTCGTCCAGCCAAGAAGGTAACGACCATCGGCGAGCTTAAAGCGAACCGTTGCGGTTAAATCTTCACGATCTCGATAGCTATCATCTTGGCGTGTCTCAAAGTTTGAGAGGGCCGTCTGGGCGCCGTAGCTATATGGAACCACCCGCTCTCCCTCGTAAATAAGTCCTTTTTCGTGGAGCTGCTTGAAAGCCCAGATTACTGACTCCATATAATCAGCATCCATCGTACGGTAATCGTCCGAAAAATCTACCCAACGGCCTAGTCGCTCGACGTATTCATGCCATTCTCCCGTAAAGCGAAGTACTGAGTCTCGACAATATCCAACAAATTTTTCTACGCCATAGGCTTGAATGGCTTTTTTACCAGAAATTCCTAGCTCTTTCTCTGCGAGCATTTCTGGAGGCAAACCATGACAGTCCCAGCCAAATCGGCGCGGGACGTACTTCCCTCTCATTGTCTGATAACGCGTAACGGAATCCTTAAGTCCAGAAGTGAGCATATGACCAAGATGCGGCAGACCATTCGCGAATGGTGGTCCATCATAAAATACAAAGCGCGGCTGACCTTCGCGCTGGCTCACCGAATGCGCAAAGGTCTTCTCATCTTGCCACGTCTGTAAAAGCTGCTCTTCAACGGACGCGAGAGCTGATAGTTTTCGCTCAGTCATACCTGATATTATATGCTTTTCGCCTGGTTTTCGGCAAGTCGTCTGCGCTGCCTAGACATGTCCATGTACGAGATATTCTATTTCATCAAGCGTCGGTAGTCGGTGCTGCCAGATACCCAGTGGCGCACCATCGTCTTGAGTCACGATAACTGCTGGGGTATTCAGGATGTCATATGACTCAAGCTTGCCGACTGACTCACGACTCTCCCCATCATAAGCTTCTACCTGCACGCCCCGGAACTGACTACTGGCTTCTGCCTTGAGCCGGTCCAGCTGTCGCTGCTCGGTGAAAGATCCAGCACTCCCAAAAAACATAATTTTCATAGCTTCATAGTACCGCTAAAGCGCAACTCGTGACTAGTCGGCATCAGATTTACGCTCACGCTTTATCTGTGACAAGGCCTTCTCAAAGCTGTCAATGCTCGTAAAGCTCCGATAAACACTCGCAAAACGAACGTATGCCACATCGTCTAAATCAGCCAGACGGTGCATCACGAGCTCGCCAACTTCCTTGGAGGCAATTTCCGACTCCCCCATACCGTAGAGCTCGTGCTCCACCTCAGAGATTACCTGCTCTATGCGCTCAGCACCTACGGGTCGCTTTTCACAGGCACGATAAATTCCGGCTGCTAGTTTATCTCGAGAGAAAAGTTCCCTTTCGCCAGATTTCTTGACGATAAGCAGACGTGGTAGCTCAAGCCGTTCATAGGTGGTAAACCGATGTCCACAATCTTCGCATTGCCGGCGACGACGGATAACCGCTGCGTCATCAACATCTCGTGATTCCACCACGCGACTTCGAGCTGACTTACACTGCGGACATCTCATCCTTAGCTAGTTTTTTTTGCCGGTTTAGCGGGTGGCTCGGCAGTATCAATAATTCCTGAGCTTAGTTTCACGCCTTTGCGTAAATATGCAGGCTTATCGAATTGATCCTCATCACTCGATTCAAAACGCGAAGAAAGCGTACTCACTATTGGCTTCGGCTCGAGGCGCACCGGTTCTTGCTTTTGTGCTGGCGAGATCGATTCACTGGTTGGCTCAATAATATCCGGCTTATCAAACGGCTGAATTGGATCGTCTAAGATGGTTGACCCCTGTGCTAGCTCGTCATCGCGCGTCAGACCTGGACGCTCATCTTCTGGCTCGGCGCGGACGAGTGGATCCTCGCTAATAAGAGCATCGTCACGGACACGTGGCCTATCGGACACAAACCCCGTTGGTATCGGCTCATCGACTGGAGCCACTTCACGCTCAGTCTCTGGCTCTTCGGGCAACGCCTCAATACCATGGAATGGCTCGGCCGGCTCCTGAACCCGCATAGTCTCGATAGCTACAGGTTGCCCCACCGGTGGCCCAACTGGCTCCGTAGCTTCATGCTGCTCATGGAGCTCACCGACACTCTTTTGCAAAATTGGCTGTGGCACACCACCAAACAACGTGCCGCCACGCTCCGTGCTCGCTGGCTCAAAACCGGTTGCAACCAAGGTTACCTTGATTTCGTTATTCATATTCTCATCAATTACCATACCCCAGATGATATTCGCGTCCGTATCGACGTTATTGTGAACGAGTTGAGCAGCTTCCTCAATCTCATGCATTCCCATATCACGACCGCCCGTAAAGTTGATCATGACGCCTTTGGCACCCTGGATTGATACTTCAAGCAGAGGGCTATCAATAGCCTGTTTCACCGCATCTACAGCCCGATTATCACCATTTCCAACACCAATACCCATTAGGGCCGAACCAGCGTTGCGCATAATTGCCTCAACGTCAGCGAAGTCCAGATTCACTAAACCATTCACCGTAATCAAGTCAGATATACCTTGTACTCCCTGCCGCAGAATATCATCAACAGTCGCAAACGCATCGAGGAGTGAGGTTTTTCGGTCGATGATCTGGAGAATGCGGTCGTTCGGGATCACAATCAAGGTATCGACCTTTTCTTTGAGACGAGCAATACATTCTTCGGCAATTTTTCTACGACGATCGCCTTCGAATTTAAACGGCCTTGTCACGATTCCAACAGTTAGGGCACCAACATCGCGTGCTATTTGAGCAACCACCGGAGCCGCACCCGAACCAGTACCACCGCCTTCACCCGTAGTGATGAATACCATCTCGGAGTTCTTTAGTGCAGCATAGATCTCATCTTCGTTCTCTTCAGCAGCCTGGGCTCCGATCTCAGGATTCGCACCGGCACCAAGTCCTCGCGTCGTTTCTTTACCTATATGAATCTTCTTATCGGCCTGACTGTAATGCAAAGCCTGGGCATCAGTATTTATCGCGATAAACTCAATACCACGTATCTTCGACTGGATCATACGGTTCAGTGAATTACCACCACCCCCGCCAATACCTATGACTTTGATTCTTGCAAACGCTTCAATTTCCGGTAGGACTTCTGCCATCGTATCTCCCCATCCCTGGTTTCCAGGCTGTTAGTTGCTAGCCCACACTAGCTACTTGAATTAAGCTGCACCATATATTACTTGTGACGTTTTCTTTATCACGCTTGCGTTAAAGTATAAATGGCGTGTTCATGCGAAGTCAAATATTGTATTCGATAATCTTCGTCAATTTTACTGAACTATTTTTTTGTTCTTTTTACCGCTAGTGAGAATGTCTACGTCGACTTTTTAGGTAAGAATCCAGATACAATTGATCGAACACGGCCGAAAACTTGGTCAATCCTCTCATTCAGACCACTCCCATGTCGTGGACTATCTAGATCCTCGAGCATAAGACCAATTGCTCCAGCGTATGCCGGGTCCTTCACGCGATCAATAATACCGCTGATCGATCGGCTCTCCCCTTTAGCAACCGGCTGCTCTAGATGCTTTTCCATATACGTGGCGAGCCCCTTCAGACCCGATCCGCCTCCAGTAATAACCACGCCACTCGCTAATGAGGCCTCATTACCTGAGCGCTTCAGCTCTTTTGTCAGCATTGCACACCACTCCGCAAGGCGAGCTTCAATAATCGCATCTAGTTCACGGGCAAGCAGACTGCCTCGAATACCAATTTTTGTAAGGTCATGCCGAGCCGCATCTTTCGCACTTGGGGATTTCGCCTCGCCAAATTGAGTCTTAATCTTCTCGGCAATATCAAGCGTAGTCCGCAGGGCATGACTAATATCTTTCGTAATATGATTACTGCCCATCGGCAAAATGCTCGTGAAGCTAATAGCGCCATCTTCAAAGACAGCAATGCCAGTAGACTCGGCACCAACGTCAATAACTGCGACACCAAGCTCTTTCTGTCGCTTTGTGAGCACTGCACGAGCGGCGGCAAGCGGTGAAATTACATGTTGGTTTACCGTGATCCCGGCTCGATGAATTGCATCATCAAGATTTTTCATTGCTGGAATGGAGGCCGTGATCACATGTGTATCAATCTCAAGGCGCACCCCTGTCATGCCGTACGGATCTGCAATCTTACCTTGCCCATCGACAATATAGGCGCGAGGAATAACACGAAGGATATCACGATTAGCATCTAGCGATATCGCGGCGGCGGCATCTTCAGCGCGCTTCATGTCTTCACGGCTAATCTGCTTATCTGCTCGGCTGACGGCGATAACACCTCGCGAGTTCAGACTTTGAATATGACTACCTCCGACCGAGATAGTTGCTCGCTCAATCACCGAACCGCTCATACGTTCAGCCTCTTCAAGTGCCGAAGTAATTGCGCTTACCGTATCTTCGATATCCACAACAACACCGCGCTTCACTCCATTTGTCGGGGCCACCCCAAGACCAATAATCGAAACATCCGGCCGCTCCGGCTGAGCAACACCGACTACACAGGCCACCTTAGTCGAGCCGATATCGAGTCCAATATATGTTGTTTCTTGCTTTGCCGCCATACCCTCTCGAATCACTTTAGGCAGGTATCATGTTCGATACTGCAACTTTTGTATACAAAAATTGTATACCAGTGGACTCAAGAGCGCAAATAATGTATACGCAGATTATGCCTGAATACAATGTTTATGCTATTTGGGTCAGAATTTCTGAACCATCATCAGTAATAAGAACCGTATGCTCAAACTGCGCCGCTAGTGAACCTGATGGAGTAGACCATGTCCAGCCATTCGCCGCCAGTATCATATCGTGATCAGCCAGCGAAACATTGGGTTCGAGAGCAATTGTCATCCCGGACTTTAGAGCTTCCCCGGTACCAGCCATGCCATAATTCATGATTGTCGGCTCTTCATGAACGTTGTGACCGACGCCATGGCCACACAGTTCATAGACTACCTTCAGGTCATAACGGTTGAGCGTTGCCTCAACTGCTGCGCCTATGTCGCCCAGTCGGACCCCGTCTCGAACTGTGGCAATTGCAGCATCAAGCGCCGCTTTCGTCCCCTTCAGGAGTCTCGCCTGATCAGGTGTGGGCTCCGCACCAAGCACAAAGCTCTCGCCGGCATCAGTAATCATGCCGCGATAGCGAACGCCAAAATCAAAATGCACCAAGTCGCCAGCCTCCATCTCGCGCTCACCAGGTATACCATGAGCGATCTCTTCATTTATAGAGATACAGATACTCGCCGGAAATCCTTGATAATCCAAGAACGCAGCTTCTGCCTTGTGCTGGTCAAGCAATTTTCGCGCTAAACTATCGATATCGCTCGTCTTCATCCCTACCCGAGCCTTGTCCTTAAGTTCCGCCAGGATAGTAGCTAAAATACGCCCACTTTCGCGCATATCGATAATTTCTTGAGCTGTTTTTATCTGTGTTCTCATAAATTATTCCTTCTCTGTCTTATCGACTAGTTTTGCGATCCGGGTGTGCACATCTTCAATCGAACCATGCCCATCTATCTGATGGACCTCGCCAAACCCTCGTACCAGTTCCGTAATCTGGTCAGCTTCGCGATGATACAGCTCTAGACGATGGGTGATAGTTTCCGGAGTGTCATCGACGCGACCTCGCTCGGCTAGACGAGCGAACACCTCATCATCTGGAATTTCAAGCAGGAATACCGTCACACTCGATTTCGGATGAGCGGCGAGATAATCTCTCAGCCAGCTCGCCTGCTCTCGGGTGCGTGGGAATCCATCGAGAATAATTCGCTTGCCCTGCACTGCTTCGATAGCACGAGCCATTAATCCGCCCATGAGATCCACATCCGCCAAACGACCAGCCTTCTGCATAGCGGCGATTGCGGGATCATGTTCGGCCGCCCTCCGCAGCAGTGCCCCCGCGCTAATTGCAACAAACCGATCCTGCTTGACTAGTAAATCCGCCTGTGTCCCTTTGCCAGATCCTGGCTTGCCGAGCAGGATAATCATAGTCCGAGTGCTCGCCAGAGTGCTGGGCCAAAGATACAGATAGCAACGATCACTGCAGCCATTGCTGTCACTAAGACTCCGCCAGCCGTCATGTCCTTCACAACCTTCACGACTTGATGATTGTCGCGTGACATCGTATCCAATGTACGCTCAATCGCCGTATTCACAACTTCAGCAAAAAACACCATGGCGATCACGGCAATAATTAACGCGAGCTCAGAAAGTGATATCTGTAACACAATTGCTGCAATGACTGCGACAACTGCGGCAGCAACATGAATCTTTGCATTGCGCTCTCGACTCACGACCATGCGCAAACCTCGAAAAGCATGGCGAAAACTAGCTAATCCGACCACAAATTTACCTCCGATAATCCTACTGATTCCATGATAGCACGAGTCATACGTTGAAATTCGTCACGCTCGACATCCGTTTGATGATCAAGCCCTGCAATATGGAGCAGCCCATGCACGAAGAGCGTAGCGAGTTCGTTCTCGAGCGTAGAGCCCACCCGATCAACGTGCTCTTGAGCAACCGCAACACAGATTACGATCTCAGCTCCGACTTGAGTATCAGCCTCTCCTTGAATAGGTGGATCATACGTAAAACTCAACACGTCTGTTGGTTTATCAAGCCCCCGATGCACGCGTGAGAGCTCACGAATCTCATCTTGAGAAACGAACTGTACATACACATCCGCCTTCAGCTGTGGCTGCAGTTCGGATAGCCATTTAGAAAACAGTTTATCCCACTGCTCAGTCCGAATATCGGCTGGGGCTTCAAAAATATGGTAGCTCAGTGACAATCCAGTAAACCCCTAATGGGACGCGTGGTTTGCAAGTTCTTCTCGTACAATCTTGGCCAGCAATGCGCCATCGACTGCCCCTGAGAATTCTTCACGGACGCGACCGATAATCTGTCCCATTGCACCTTGCTGGTCACCCAGATCTGCAACTGCCTTTTGCACAGCCTTACGGAGATCAGATTCGGAAGCCTGCTCTGGGAGGTATCCTTGAATAATCTTTAACTCAGCCTCTTCCTGACCAACGAGGTCCTCTCGACCAGCCGCACTATATTGCTCAATCGAATCCTGACGCTTTTTGGCTTCCTTTTGTAAAACTGCAAGTACCTGCTGTGGCGACAGATCGCCCTTCACTTCTATTTCGTAATTCTTCAAAGCTGATTTGACGAGACGCAAAACTTGCACGCGAATTTCATCGCGCGCTTTCATCGCCTCGATTAGATCTGTTTCGAGACTTTGTTCGAGACTCAAGCTAGCCTCGAATCGCAAGGGCTTCGCGAGTCTTCATCTCTTTGCGAGCCCGCTTACGAATCGCAATCTCGCGCTCTTCGCGCTTAGTGAGAGGCTTTTCGTAGAATTTCTTACGCCGGGCAGCGGTCAATACACCAGACTGCGACACTTTCTTATTAAAGCGGCGGATCAAGCTCTCTAGCGATTCTTCTTCTTTTCGATCAACTTGTAACATAGACGCATATGATTCTAACAGATGGGGCTCGAAATGACAACCCTTATTACTAGCGAGATTTCACGATATGCTCGACACCAAGTACACCTGGTATGCGCCGCAGTGCCGCAAGGAGCGCGGGCAGCTTATCCATACGTACGAGAGCCAGATCAGCCTCAAGCACCACCTGCTCGCCATGAACGGTTTGCGAAATGCTTCTTGCCTTCGCATCAAAGCTGTGGAGATGGTGTGAGAGGGTGCGTAGCGTCTGGGCTAAGGCACTTGCCTCGGCGGTAAGTTTCACCTTATCGGACGAATCATAGTACCAATAGGCCGGAACGCAGCGCTCCTTTTGGTCATCAATTTGATCGCAGTTCTCACTATGGATCCGGATTGCCCCTAGTCGACTCACAAAACCGACAATTCTCTCCGGATATTGTGGGGAACAACAACCGGCTCGAGACACATGCTCTCGTTCGATACCCGGAATCAGCGCGACCGGGCGGGCCGTTCGACGGCGACGCATGAGGCTATTGACGAGTGGCCGATGTGGCACAACGAGAGCGTGGCGGTACATCAGCTCTCGAACCACCTCACTTGGCTCAAGCCTGCCTTCGCAAATCGCTACAAACAGCGCAGATTCATCCTCCTCACCAAGCCGAGCTAACACCTCGCTACGCTGTCCTACCTTCAGTTGGCGCCAACCTGTATGCCGGTGGGTCGTCAAATACTCATCGAGGATTCGCCGGCCCTCCTGTACTTCCGCCGTCTGATCGGCTAGCATAAACCAGTTTTTTATGTTCGTCCGAGCTTTTGCCGTCACGACAAAGCTCAGCCAGTCACGACTTGGCTTTGGCTCCTTATGAAAAGCAAATATCTCGACCACATCACGGTTTTCCAGCGGATGATCAAGCGGAACAATTTGGCCATTCACCTTAACTCCACGGCAGGCCAGGCCGAGTTGGGTATGAATTTGAAACGCGAAATCAACTGGCGTTGCACCCACAGGAAGGTCATAGAGATCGCCTTTTGGCGAGAAAACGAATATGCGTTCTTTAAACAAATCTAACCTTAGCCCATCTTGTAGATCCTTCTCTTCAACCATTTGTTCTTGCCAATCGAGTAAATTTTGTATCCATTTAAATTTCTTTGGCAGCACCTGCGTAGTGTTCTGCTTGTAGGCGTGCCGCTCTTTCTCGCTGTCATAGTAAAAGTGCGCGGCCAGACCATGCTCGGCATATTCGTGCATAGCTCGCGTACGAATTTGCACTTCAAAAATTCCTCGCCGACTCAACACAGTTGTATGAATGGACTGATATCCATTTGGCTTTGGCACCGCGATATAATCCTTAATAAAATGCGGTAGCGGTCGGTACAGACTATGCACAGCCCCCAGAACCCGATAGCAGTCTTCTGGGGTATCAGTAATAATCCGCATCGCAACCAAATCACGGATTTTGGAAAAATCCTGATCATATTTCGCCAGTTTACGGTACAAGCTGTAGAGGTGTTTGATCCGAAATTCGATCTCAAAAGACAAGCCAAGCTCACCAAGACTCTGCCCTAATGCTGACACCGACTCATCAACCACCTGCTGAGCAGCCTGAATCCGTGAGCGCGCCTGTTTCTTGAGTCGGGAAAATTCATCTGGCTGTAGCACCGCAAAAGCTAAATCCTCTAGCTCAGCCTTCACATCGCCAACGCCCAAGCGATCGGCAATCGGCGCATACACGTCTAAAGTCTCTCTGGCGATCCGACGCTGCTTCTCCTGCGGGAGAGCGGCAATAGTACGCATGTTATGTAACCTATCAGCCAGCTTCACAATAATTACACGAATATCATGACTCATGGCGACAAGTAGCTTACGAATATTTTCCAATGACTGTGAATTCTTTGTTACCGGGGCACGCCGAGTGTGGAGTAAGCCAATTTTCGTAACGCCATCCACGAGCTCCGCTACATCCTCACCAAAATCGCGCCGAATATCCTCTAGGCTGACACTCGTGTCCTCCACGACATCATGGAGTAAGCCAGCCTGCATTGTCACTATATCTACCTTCCAGTCATAGAGGATCGTGGCCACTGCAATCGGATGAGAAATATAAGCCTCTCCACTACGTCTACGCTGACCGCGATGCGCGTCACGGGCGAGCTGGTAAGCCTGAGTTAAACTTTTACGCTCGGCTACGGATAGACGAGCAAATTTCTCAATAAATGCTGGTGACGAAATTACTTTAGCTTTCACTTCCGATACTCTCTTGCATATACTACTTCCAAATCTGGACGAACCACTCCCTGCCATTCGCCAGCACGTAGTCGAAGGGCCAACTCAACTTCGTCCGAGCCCTCAAGAAATGGCCATTTCTGGCGCGCAGAAAATGCAATCGCACGTACCTGGCGCCCATCAATCCGGAACATCACTTGCCCATGCGTTTCATCTCGGCCAACCCAACGGATACCATCAATCTGGCCACGATAATAAAAGAGTGGCACCTCGTGCCCCTGACCAAACGGCTCAAGCTCTGCTAGCTGATCAAGCCCCTCTGTCGATAAATAATCCCCAGCGATCGGCATGTCGAGCTTCACTTCCAGCGCCATTGCCTCAAGCGCCTCGTCGTCAATAGACGCGATAAGTGCTTTCCGCAGCCGAGAGATATTCTCGGTACGTATCGTCATGCCAGCTGCGGCGGCATGCCCGCCATATTTTTCAAATAAACCATCCTGCGCACGCAATGCGTCGATTAAGCGGAATACCCCGCTACTCCGGGCCGAACCTTTAGAAAACTCTCCTTCTTCATTCAGAATAATCGTCGGGCGCCCGAACTCCTCAGCTAAGCGACTGGCTACAAGCCCAGCTACACCATGGGACCACTCACTGCCGGACAGCACAAAAATTGGGTCATCGAGATACTCACTTGCCTGAGCTCGCGCCTCATCAACAATTTTTGCCGTTAGTTCACGTCGTTCAGCATTGAGAGTGTCAAGTCGTCGTGCGAGCTCACGCGCCTCAGTGATCTCCTCACTCATAAGCAGCTGGAGGGCTGTCCGTGCATGCTCGAGCCGTCCGGCCGCATTGAGTCTTGGGCCAAACTTAAAACCAAAATCTTGGGCTCCAAGCCGCTGCAAATCAACTGACGAAACTTCGGCAAGAGACCGAAAGCCTGGTCGTCGACTCTGGCGCGCAACCTGAAGGCCATAATAGGCCAACAACCGATTTTCACCAAGTAATGGTACTACGTCGCAGACTGTACCGAGCGCAACTAAATCAAGCAGCCATTTCTCCTGACCAACTGGCAACCAAGTAGGGTCTGCCTGCTGTAAGGCGCGCACGAGCGCAAATGCCACTCCGACACCAGCCAATGACCTTTCGGGATAGTCATTACCGGCCCGTAACGGATTAATCATCGCAACTGCACCAGTCGGCTCGACATCGGGCACGGTATGATGATCAGTAATAATCATATGCAAACCAGCTTGGGCAGCTTCCGCGATGGGGCCGACAGCAGAAATTCCACAATCCACGGTCACGACAGTATCGACACCACTCTGTTGAAGTTCCATCAGCGCAGCCGCATGCAGACCGTAACCTTCCACAAATCTATCAGGAATATAGCTCTCAACCTTGAGGCCAAACTTGCGAAGCGCCTCAACCATCATGGTCGTAGCCGTCAAGCCATCAATGTCATAGTCCCCATACACAACAACTCGCCGGCCGGCACGTTTTACTCCGATCAAGTGATCGACTGCTGCCTGCATATCTGGTAACAAAAACGGATCACCAAGCCTAGCATAGGGCACATTCAGGAACTCAGCTTCTGAAAATCCTCGTTGCCGCAGGATCGTCGCAGCTAGCTCCCCGACTGGCGGTGAACTAATTTCCGGGATGATCCAATTCTGCTGTCCTAGTGTTGTCACAATAGGGCTATTATAACGAATCTAGCGAACAAAGAAGGAATGTGAGGCTCTGGACTGAAAACCGAGAGGTGGCTCCGAATGATATTCGCGGCTCGCGAGTACCGGCGAAGTTGAGCTACTGGAGTTAACGCGTGCAGCGATCCGGCGCGAGGATCGTAAACTTTTTTTGAACATTCTATTAAGGGCAGAGACCGACATTACTTTGTCTTCCTCGTAGTCTTCAGGACAATCCCCTGCAATTCCTTATAAATAACGAAGTCCTGATTCACCCAATACAGCTTGGTATTGCCCTGCCTAGCAGATGAAACGTACTTAATGTGATGCAGTCGCTCGAGCTCCCGAGCAACATTACCCGGATCCTCACGTATCAGCTTTGCAAGCCCACGAACATGTACGCGATAATCCGGGTATTTAG
>CAYSMD010000006.1:27293-28890 GCA_964432055.1 uncultured Candidatus Saccharibacteria bacterium | reverse complement strand
TCAGAAAGATACGTCCATTGATATCGCCCACATCAATTCGCCGCTCCACGCCATGAAAACTGGCGAGAGAGTCGACGATTTGTTCCGGATCGAGACCGAGATCACGGGCAAAGTGACAGCGGGTGCCACCAGGCAAGATGACGAGTGGCAGATTACACTCGAGCGCTACTTTTGCAACTGCACCAAGTGTCCCATCGCCTCCAGAAACTCCAAGAACATCAGCGCCTTTTTTTGCCTCAGCGCGCGCCAGGCCTTCAATGCTATCAGTTTTTTTGGTAACCATGACGCGAATGCCCTGATCACGAGCTAGGCGGTCGATACCGGCTTTAATGGCACGACCGTTGCCTGACTTAGGATTTATGATGAGTACTGGTTGCTTAAATGATGTTGTTGAGAGCTCATCTTGTTTGAGGGCGCGTTTCTGGATCCAATATTGACGTCGCAAAATCCGCAATAGCAGGACGTAGGTTGTGGCTAGGATGACGAGCAGGATGAGCTGACCGAGCTCGAGGCTATTTTTGATCAGGAAAATTATTTCTATAAACAGGGCAATGACTGAAGTCAGCGCAACTACCCAGCCCCAAGCCTGGCGCGCCCCGGTTCCGGTGAAAATGAGCCATACGCCGTAGCAGCTCACGCCTGCTGTAGTAAGTGTCAGTAAGAGTAGCAAGGGAGTACTAATTGTTAGGTCAATAATAATCCAGACACAGCCAGCAAAAGCAGCTAGCGCTGTGGTTGCGACAAGGCGCCAAAAAATCGATAACTTCATCTATAGCGCCGCTTTCTTCACTTCTACTGTACTACTGAATAAAGCGTCGTCGCAAGCTGGTAACGGAAATTCCACCCAGGATAATAATAGCGAGCAGTGTCAGTACGCTCGTGAGGAGGAGTGTACCGGGGTCAGGAGTTTTGAGCATAATTGATTCAAGCCAGCCCATGAGATGCGTTGGGCTGAGTTTGAGCCATTGTGCCCATATAGGGGGATTCTGAGTCGTGAGAGAGACCGCAAGAACAATAAACGCCGTAAATGTCCCGGCGCGGACTGACCGAAGAACCAGTGAGAGCGTACTCGTCAGTACGGTCCAGAAGCTTAGCCCTAGGCAAGCCACTGTGAAAAAAATAACTGCTTCGGAGAGCTGCATCGCGGCGAGCCCGGCGAGTCGAGCGAGCGCAAAGCTAACGAGCCCGATGCCAAGAGAGATAGTGCCTAGCCAGATCACTTCTGCCATGTAGGTCGCGGACACGTAGGTTGATAGTGGAAGTGGCTTGGCAAACAGCCAGTCGAGTTTACCACCTCGGGCATCGTCTTCGATAAGTTGTCCACCCGAGATGATTGCCCAGAGCTGGAGTAGGAACATGATTGCGAGCGATGCGATTTCATATCCTTTTTGGGCATTCATACCAAACGTCGCAAAGCCTAAGAGGTCGAGCACTAGTTGTATGAGCCAAGCCCCAAGGAGCCAGACGAATAGCCATATCACTAGTTGTAGCCGCCCCGGTCCAGAAAACCGAAGTGCCAGCCCACGTCTTTTCAGGAGAGCCGAAAATTGACTCATGACTTGGTTGCCCCTAGAAAGATCGTCTCTAGGTCCTGATG
>CAYSMD010000006.1:0-27193 GCA_964432055.1 uncultured Candidatus Saccharibacteria bacterium | reverse complement strand
GGCTTTTGCATCAGGTATCCAGCATGAGCGCGTATTTGCAGCGTGCGCTCACGGGCATTGAGTCCTAATACTGAGAGTTCTCCAGACGTAGCCTCAGTGAGTCCGAGCAAGAGGCGCAAGAGTGTAGTTTTACCTGCACCATTGGGGCCCACGAGTCCAATAATTGATCGAGCTGGCAAAGATAGATCGATGGAGTCCAGGGCAGCGATATCTCCATAGTATTTAGAGACAGACTTCATGCTGATTGCGGGGTGATGGCTCGTGGCAGTACGTGGCATGATGTCTTCATCATAACTGGTTTCGAGGGAGGGCGTCTACGTGAACGCTGATGATAGTTATAAAATGGTAGCTAAACCGGTATACTGTGAAGTAACATAAGGTTTATTTATAAAAACACGACACAACTATGCCTCCACAGAATCCGCAGCCACCCAGCGCTCCACAGCCCACTCCTCCGGCGACTAACACGCCGCCGAGCTCACCAATCGGTACCGCCAGTGGTTTAAACCCAGTACCTGCAGCGCCGCCACCGAAGAAACCAAGCAAGAAGCTGATTATTGGTCTTCTGATATCTTTCGTGATTGGTCTGCTCGTCATCGGGGTGGGCTATATCTTCCTCCGTCCTGGCGGGATAGTTGAGCAGCAGCGTGAGGCCGCGAAGCCAAAGCCACAGTACGAGCGGTTAGCAACTGCCTATGATGCTTGGCGAGATCAAGGTGTCAGTGATTTTACTAGCGAGAATCGTGACGCAACCGTCGAGGCAGTTCGTGAGCTGACGCGAGAATTTAGTTTTCGTGATCTTGAGATTACCAATGACACCGTGAAGCAGCTTTTCATCCTGAGTGCGGCTCAGGAATATGTTGCGCGTCGAGTTGACGCATCAGTGACGCGCATGAAAATCTACAGCGTTTTGCAGGATGATTTGGTGTCGGTACCAAACGGGATTACTGACGAGAATGCGGTTATGCCAGAAGCTGATCAAGCCAAAACGATTTATGAAAAGTATCAAGATGCCGAGCTCACCTCGCGGGTGAAGGCTACGGTCGCAGCTCGTGGTTTGGAGGCGAAGGCTCGGCAGGCACTCAAGCTCGAATCAGGACAGACGAATAGCTTTGATGTCTATGCTATGAAATTCGATGTGAAGTCGAAAGACGAAGAAGCTTTCAAGAAAGATATGCTTTTTACTGGATCGATACCGCCGCTCTGGGTACAGACGTATCCGAATGCGCGGTTCATGGCATTTACCAAGGCCTTCGCCAGCGAGTTTGTACTGAGTAGTAATGCTATTACCGAAGCCTATTTTATTCATGAGTATTCACACACCCAGCGTCCTTTGAGCCGAGGTGATCTAGGAATGTTACTTGAGGAGCGTAAGGCAGAGGAAGTTTCTGGCAACAAGGGCGCATATTTTGATGTGAAGCAGTTTTTCATCTACCTAAATGTGGCAACCGGTTATGACGCATTAACTGCTATTCAAGCGAACCCGTCAAACCCACAGGCACTCTACGCAGATCTGTACAAGAATCTTGGCGTCGAGCTAGCCGATTCGGTTGTTGCAAGTTTTCCAGTGGCCTATACCGCCGATGCAGCGACACCTATCACAACGATTGCAGCTCGACATAACCTTGAGTCTACATTGCAGTTGGCGCTTACACAGGCTAAGGAGCGCGACCCAGACGGCCTGCGTAAACGGATTGCTGAGCGTGGTGATCGTCTGATTGCAATCTTTGGTAGTCGTCAGAAAGCACTCGATGACTTGAGTAATAATGTGGCGACGAAGTATCAAATGAAGACGATGGCTGAAGAAATGCGGCGCTACCTGATTGGTGCCCAGTAGGTCGAAAGCCGTTTCTTTTTGGTTCCCTCAAGAGGACATCTCAAGTTTGGGGTGAACTGCTAGGGTTTTCAGGAGTGACACTGTTGTGATAGCATAAGAATTAATACTATTTATAAAGGAATAACCTCTGATGCCTCCAACTCCACCTGCGAATCCAACACCACCGAGTACCCCCGCACCGCCACCTGTACCGCCCACCGCTCCTCCTGCAGCTCCGCCACCTGCGCCACAGGCCGCTATGCCGATGCAGCCAGTTCCGGCCGGCGGAGAAGATCCTGGAAAGGGCATGGGGATCGCAGCGCTGATCTTTGCATTTATCGCGCCTTTGATTGGGTTTATTCTAGGACTCATGGCTCGCTCGAAGAGCAAGAAAGCCGGACACAAAAATGGCTTGGCACTTGCGGCAATTATCGTTTCAAGCATTTCGATGGTTGTTGGTCTCCTCCTCGCATTCTTAATTATTTCATTAACCGTTAGCAGGCTCCAAGAGTGTGAAAAACTCGGTCCTGGCATACATGTTGTGGACGGACAGACAATAACCTGCCCGTCGGATGCAGGCAGTTCATCGACGCTCTCACCAAGCCCGTCGATCAGTGAATTTGCCGAATAGCTAAAAACTTTGCCGGAAGGCGTATAATAGATAGTGTAGATAGGAGTTCTAGTATGCGTGGTCCAATTGATTATATTGTAGTCGGATTTCCCGGCAATAAATTTAAAGGTGAGGTGCTCGCCGAATTAGCCGATGCTGTTGAGCAAGGTGTGATCCAGGTGTTAGACTTGGCGATGATCGTCAAGGATGAGGCTGGCGAGGTGACAATGCTCGAAGTAAGCGCCGATGACACGGCTCTTGCTAAGGTGTTCCCGTACGGCGAACAGCAGGGGCTCATTACCGACGAGGACGTTGCAGAAGTAGCGGAAGTGCTCGATGATAATTGCTCGGCAGGGCTACTTATCGTTGAGCAGCTCTGGGCAAAAGGCTTGAAGCAAGCGATCCTAAATGCTGATGGCGTATTACTAGCCGAAGGCAGGATTCATCCCGAGGCGTATGCCGAGCTAACTGAGAAAGGAGGCGAGTAATGCCAGGACTATTAAGAGGAATGGCGCGAACCGCCGTAGTTGCTGGGACAGCGACAGCAGTATCGAATAAAGTTTCGCGTAAGCAGGCCCAGAAGTACGCCGCAAAGGATGCTGCGGCTCAGGCGCCTGTCGAAGCACAGGCCGTACCTGTAGCACAGCAAGATCCCTATGTGGAGCTTGAAAAGCTTGGTCAGCTCAAGGCTGAGGGTATCCTGACCGATGAAGAATTCCAGGCCAAGAAGAAGCAGATTTTAGGACTGTAATTTTTACGCACTAAAAAAGCCCCTGTAACCGGGGCTTTTTTAGTGGGAGCTTCCGTTCAAATCTTCACTTATCTCGCGTCGCGAACGGTGCTTATCGATCCGTCTGGCTGCCGCGCCTTTGAGTAATATGTTGAGCGTTGCAGCAATAATACCGACGCCAATGAGGACATAGAAGATTGTGAAAAGTTTGCCAAGATTTGTGGTCGGTGTGTAGTCACCATAGCCGATCGTGGTGAGAGTGATTGTTGAGAAATAGACCGAATCAAGCCAATTCCAGCCTTCGATGAAATGATACGCAACTGACCCGATACCAATAGTAGTCGCGGCAATGCCTGCAACTACGCGGAAGCGCCTGACGGTCGAGACGGTATTTTCAATAAATGAGGGGTCTTGTGACATGTTGGTAACAGTCTAGCGCATTTAGGTGCCGCAGGACTAGCGTTTGGCTTGAGTTTGGCGGCTGGTTTTTTTGGGCGTAGGTTTCTTCTTTGGCTTAGATTTTGGCTTGGGTGCAGTCTTCTTTGTAGGTGTCTTGGCAGGAGTTTTGGGTATTTTCTTTGTGCGCGGCTTGGTTGTTTTGTTGGTCAAGGCTTTCGTTTTTGGTGGGGTAATGAGTGCCGGCGAAATCGTTGTTAGACGAGCTTGAATTGTGTCAACTGCCGCTGCGTCAACCGCCTCAAGGATAACGCCACTGCCGCCACCGATCATATCGAGATAAATGTATCTGGCATGAAAGATTCGGTCGAACTGGTTTGTAACGATGGTCATCTTCTGAATTTGTGCGTAGTCGACGATTGTTGTTTTGCGAGACCACCAGCCAGTTTCGACGATTAGGCCTTTGCGAGTGAGTGTGTATTTGGTAGTTTTCGAGGCAATGCTAGCACGAATTATTGCGTACGCGCAGGTAACGAGAAAGAAAATAGCCGCCACCTTGGGCAGTGGTGCCGCGAACGCTTTTGCAATCTCAGTGTCAGCCATACCAAAGACTTCGGCTGAGCCGATGAGCCGATAGGCAGTCACGGCAACCATGGCAATAAGGACGATGAAGACTAACTTACGGAAGAATTGCCACGCGTAGTAGCCTGCGAAGTAGAAAAACGCTCGGTTTGAGAGCTGAATAGTTGCGGCAGTCTGAGCCATACTTACAAGAGTACTGCTTCGAAAGGCTTGAAGTCGAGCATAAATGGAATCATATGACTTTTTTTGAAAATACTTAGCATGGCGGCATCGTGGCTAAGAGTATTTAGAGAGCTGAAAATGCAGGTACTTCCTATGTAGGCTGCCGAACTTCCAAGTGAATCCCTCAGTTGTGTAGTGGGCGAGCGTTAAGGCAATTATTATGAGGATCATCCAGTTGAAGCCCGAATATGTTACTAGGCCTCCCCAAATTAGTGCCAGTAAAATCAGGGTTAGCCAGATCGGCAGTACGCCATGAAATGTCTTGTAGAGAAAATGCTTCGCTACAGGGGTATTGCGGTTAGTATCGTGATTGATATAGATGATAAATGCCGTCGTGTCATGCACAATTCTTGGTAAGAGAATCGCGAGGAGAGGAAGTCCTGCGAGAAAGGCTAGTGTAGATGCTGCTAGCAGGCTCACGTTAGCGATCAGAAACAGCCGCGCCGGTGTGTTGTCTATCTGAAAACACAAGAGTAAGCCTGCAATTACGACGAGGGCCGTCCAAGCGATGATTATTGCGGACAGCAAGTCGCTCGATAGTGGAAGGCTGGTTGTTTTAAAGAATCCAACGCCGACGGCAACCATCAGTGCGCCAGCGATGAATAGCCAGCTCCAAACTGCGTACAGACGCGACGACGCACGGTTCAGCATCTTGCCAATTCCTAGCTGCTGGCGCGCTACGTGATATATCGTCCAGCCGTAGAAGAGCGTATAGAATGCTCGCTCCCCCAAAACTGCGATAACTAGTATGGATATCGCCGCGACGAGGCCAAGGCGAATGATGAGGTCACGACGGTAGTATGTGAGATATTCGCGGTCCAGTAGCATGACATTACTCGCAATGATGTGTGGATTCTCAAAAATAATTCCGAGTACAAATATTTGTTCCGGTGATTGTGGGAGGCGAGCTTGCAGGCCGAAGTTACCGAAGTAATTCCCGAGAATGATGATAAGCATGCTCGGAACGATGATGTAGGGTACAAATAATAGCCAGATTGGTATGCGGGCAACTGCCTTAGTACTAGCGGTCATGATAAGAATTAGTCCTTAATAAGATCGATTGTAGAGGACATGGTAGCGGTTGTATGAGGAGACGGTCAGAATGTAGCGGTTGTCATCCTTTGGTCCGCTCGGGAGTGCACTTACTTTTCCTGACTGTTGGTTGGTGAAGATTTTTTTCCAATCCGGGGTGGAGCTATCAGCAGGCGACCGCTTATTGTCATCGGCGTAGGTTAGCGGTGAAGAAATCATTATTTTTGTGCAAGTGTTTATCGTAATCTCTTGCGTCGGGCAGTCACCACCGTTATATTTGATCGCCGAGTCCTTGAGATCAACATTGAGGCTTAAGTTGTTATTCACGAGCGAGACAAGGTCAATGAGCTTTTCCCGGCTACCGGTCCAGATGTATGATTGCGAGTTCTGAACAGTGCAGTCGGCGTAAGCACCAAGCTTTTTTGCTGGAGTGGGGTCAAATTTCCCTTGGCTAGAGTATCTCGTGATTGCGGTGCACGCGTCATAAATTTGGGCTGGCTCGATGCGAGTAAGCGTTCCTTTGAGTTCTTGTTGGTCATAAGGCATATAGGGCGGATTGGGTATTTTTTCAATTTTTCCGCTGGCGTTACGACGATAGGTGACTGTATCGGGGGTAATCATTGCGTCTGCCGGAATGCTGGGTGCTAACTTGATGAGTTCTGAGCTAATGCTCTCGGCGAGCTGCTGCGAACTGGCTGCAGCTTTTGCCTGGCTTGTTTCAATTTCATTGGCGTCACGTTGGTAGGCTACTGCAGGACTGTAGTAATAGCCCAGGCCGATTCGATACCCCAGATACAGTATCGGCAGCATGATCACGAGCAAAATGACAAAAACCTTTTTGGTGCTCCTGGATTTGGCGTGATTATTTGGAGGTGGAGGTGTTTGCGGTGCCGGTGGGCTGGTCGGCGGCGTGCTTTGGGCCGGATTTGGCGCTGGTGGCTGCGCGGTTGGTTCGGGCGGCTTCATAATAGTTGCAATTATAGCAGAACCAGAATGGCTATGGATTTGCAGGTGCTAATCTCTAAGGCGTACAATAGAAGCATAACTGTGATTAGTGAAACAACGATCACCTGTAACATATGCATAAAATCTCACGAAGTCACGCTGGCTGGAGTCTGGCGCTTCTGATTAGGGTATACTTAGGGCATCAAAAGGGAATCAGTTTATTCTGCGTAAGTCGACTTATTTTGTGTACATTCTAAGCTGTTCGGATGACACTTTTTACACGGGCGTTACATGCGATGTAGACCGGAGGGTCAAAGAGCATAATCTGTCACCAAAAGGCGCGAAGTATACACGAGCGAGACGACCTGTACAGCTGGTCTACGCACAATCATATGTCTCGCGGTCAGCTTCCCAGATAGAGGAAGCACGGATCAAAAAGCTTTCACGCAAACAAAAAATCTTACTCATCGAGCGGGCTCGATAATGTTCAAGGCTTGGTGACTAGCCGAGTAGTTCTGGTATACTAACTACATATGATAGATGTTCAAAATGTTACAAAGACCTATGGAAAAGGCGATAGTCTTTTCACCGCGCTGTATAAAGTCAGCGTAAAGATTCCTGAGGGCGCAACGGCTGCCATCATCGGTAAGTCCGGTTCGGGCAAATCAACGCTCATGCATATTATGAGCGGTCTCGATCATGCATCGGATGGCGAGGTGCATGTTGACGGAAAGTGTTTGAGTAGCCTTAAGGCTCGTGAGATGGATGAGTTTCGTGCGAATGAAATGAGTTTTATTTTTCAGGCGTTTTTTGTTGAAGCTAACCAGACCTGCTTCCAGAATGTGATGTTGCCGCTAGAGATAGCCAAAGTTGGGTTGCGCGACCGCAAGAAGAAAGTGCTGGCAGCTCTAAAGGCAGTTGATTTGGCGGATAAAGCCGATTCACTTGCGGCTAATTTGTCGGGCGGTCAGAAACAGCGGCTGGCGATTGCTCGTGCGATTGTGAATAAGCCAAAACTGATTTTTGCCGATGAGCCAACCGGAAACCTTGATAGCGCAACCGGGGAACTGATTATTAAGCTCCTTTTCGACCTCAATCAAAAGCTTGGCTGTACGCTCGTTGTTGTGACCCATGATCCTGAGCTGGCTGAGCGCTGTCAGTTGCAGATCCATATGAAGGACGGTGAGATTCGTGATGTAATTGGGATGAGTAAGCTGAAACAGAAAGCAAAGGCCCGAGCATGATGCTCCGAGATCTCATCCGTCGGTCTGCCCGCAGCCTGAAGAGCTCTAAGGGTCGTACTGTTCTGACTGCTTTGGCGATCGCGGTTGGTACCTTCGCGCTGACACTGACTCTGGCAGCCAGTAATGGCGCAACTGCCTTTGTGAATAATATTATTGCCGACAATTTCGACCCGGCTGAGCTGATTGTGTCAGCGGATGATTCCATATTCGGTCAAGGTGATACCACAAAGCCTCGCGAATATGATCCTAGTTTCGGCTCTATAACGTCAGGTGGCGGTGCCGCAATCCAAATCAAGCGAATTACTGATGCAGATATTGAAAAATTGCAAAAAGTTGAAGGTGTAGAATCTGTCCGCGAAGATATATCAGTAAATTTGCGTTACGTGACACGTGAGGGTCAGAAGAAATTTGTTGCCACGGCGTCGCAATTTAATCCATCGCAAAAACCAGATCTTCTTGCGGGACAATTGGCACAGCCATTTGAAGGTAAAAACGTTATCTTACCCGAGGGATTTTTAGAGCCATTAGGGTTCACGAGTGCCGAGGCAGCTGTCGGTAAAAAAATTACCTTTGCAATTCCCAGAGCGGTGACTCCAGATCAGCTCCGAGCACAAGCTGCTCAGGGTCAATTGCCTCAGTCAAACGAGCAGTTTGCCGCACAGGCTGAAGCCAGTACTGTTAGTGAAGAGTTTACCGTTGTGGCGGTATCAAAAAAGCCAACTACCGCTCAACCTGGCACAGAATTATACCTTTTTATTCCGGGCGCTGAAGCAAAGCGCATTAACGATATAGCAACCGAAGGGACTGAGAACTACCGCAAATATAATTTTGTATACGTGAAGGTTCAGGATGGTACTAATGAGGATAACTTGATGGCGACTCAGGCCAGGATTAAAGATCTCGGTTTTCAGGCACAGTCAGTTGCGGACACTCAAGAGTTTCTCACGAATATTATTGGTGTATTGCAGGGGATAGTCGCTGGCTTCGGGGCTATCGCGATCATTGCCTCTGTCTTTGGCATTATTAACACGATGTATATCAGTGTCCTGCAGCGAACTCGCGAGATTGGACTCATGAAAGCGCTGGGCATGCGCAAGCGTGATATCGGTCGGCTGTTCCGCTTAGAAGCTGCTTGGATCGGTTTCTTGGGTGGAGCCATTGGTTCTGTGTTGGCGGTAGTGCTTGGTTTTGCCCTGAATCCATGGATTACTAAGCAGTTAGAGCTTGGGGATGGGAACAATCTCCTGATCTTTAAGCCGCTCGAAATTGTCGGCTTAGTTGTGATTTTGATGATCGTTTCAATATTTGCTGGCTGGTTGCCTTCAAGAAAAGCCGCCAAGCTTGATCCTATCGAGGCGCTGAGAACAGAGTAATGGCCGCGCGTAGCAAGGTTGAGCTGCAAACCGGGGCTGGCTACGTGATTGTGCAATTTGTATCACTTGGGGTACTGCTGGTTGCGGGCACGATAGCGATTACTGATCTGCCCGATATTCTGCTGCTGAGTGGCGGACTCCTACTTGGCATCTGGGCCTTTCTGGCGCTTCGCCGGTCTCATTTTCGAATCACGCCAACCCTTGATCCTCGAGCTCATTTTGTGACGAGTGGTCCGTATAAGTTTATTCGCCACCCAATGTACGCCAGTCTGCTGCTCCTCGGGTTAGGTTGCTTGGCAATGGAGGCGACACCCTTGCGAATGCTTGCGTGGATTATTTTGTTGGTTGATTTACTTCTGAAACTAGAGTTCGAGGAAGATTTTTTGTTGACGCGCTTTGCTGGCTATCGAGCTTACACGAGGAAAGTGAAACGACTCATTCCGTTTATCTACTAACCGCTCTGGGTTGAGTTATTTTGATAATTATGTTATGGTTATTTAGCAATTAAACAGCTGTAGTTTGAATACCGAGCCGGACCTGCGTAAAAACGCGCCTTTTCTCATCTCGTTGTTCATCGATGAGAAGCCAATAAGGACGCGCTTTTTTGTACGCACAGCACCGGAAAGGTAAGAAACATATTTATGTCAGCATATTCACCGCGCCAGCGGACTAATCGTTCATTTTCTAGTCGCCCACGATCGGGCCACACGCCACGATACGGCGGAGGTCGTAAGAAATCAGGTGGACGCGGTAAGCAATTTATCGACCCGTCTAAATACGTCAACGCTGCTCAAACCAAGCTTGAAGAGACTGTGTATGAGTCAAAGCACGAGTTTAAAGACTTTGGTCTGCAGGCAGATCTCCAGTCTAATCTCGATCGCAAGGGCTACAAGACGCCGACAGCTATTCAAGATCAGGCGATTAAGCCAGCTATCTCTGGCCGAGATATTATCGGTCTGGCTAACACTGGTACCGGTAAGACGGCTGCCTTCTTGTTGCCGATCATTCACCGTCTTAAGACGGAAGATACTCGTCAGACCGCGCTTATTATTGCTCCAACTCGTGAGCTCGCCGTTCAGATTGATGAGGAATTTCGTGCATTCGCTCATGGTATGAAGCTGTACTCAGCCATCTGTGTCGGTGGTACGAATATTCGTCCGCAGATTCGCCAACTCGAGCGCCATCCAGAAATTGTTATCGGTACTCCCGGTCGCATTAAGGATCTCATGCAACAGCGGGCCCTCAACCTTAGCCATGTTGGCTTCTTCGTTCTAGACGAGGCTGATCGCATGCTTGATATGGGATTCATGCCAGATCTTAAGTTCATTATGGGCGCACTGCCTGAGAAGCGTCAGTCACTATGCTTTTCTGCTACGATCACTCCAGACATCTCACAGATCCTCGACCAACTCTTACACGACCCCGTGACGGTGTCGGTTCGAACCGCTGAGACAAGTGAGCACGTTGAGCAAAACGTCGTGCGGGTGAGTGGCAAAGAGGCCAAGTACGAAAAGCTTGCCGAATTACTGCGTCAGCCTGAGTTTGATCGCGTACTCGTCTTTGGTGAAACGAAATTTGGTGTTCAGCGTCTTGCTGAGCGACTGACCCGTGATGGCCTTCGAGCTGAAGCTATTCACGGCAACAAATCTCAGGCTCAAAGACAGCGTGCGCTCAAGTCATTCAAAGATGGAAAGGTAAACATCCTGATCGCTACCGACGTGGCTGCGCGAGGTCTCGATATCCCAAATGTTTCTCACGTGATCAACTTTGAAGAGCCACAGACCTATTCAGACTATGTACACCGTATCGGTCGAACTGGTCGAGCCGGAAATGCTGGAAACGCGCTGACGTTTGTCGGTTAGCCCTACGAAAGCTGTGAGATTATTCACAGCAGACCTTCAGTAAAGCTTGGTAAGATACCGCTATGATTCATGGCGGTATTCTTTACTTCGGGCTACAATTAGGTATATGAAAACTGTACTTCGGCATACATGGCGGATAATCATTATCGTTGTTGGTCTCACGGTACTGATCGCGGGGCTACTCATGCTGGTCTTGCCCGGTCCTGGGATTGTCGTGTTGATTGCAGGTCTCGCAATCTTGGCGACGGAGTTTGTCTGGGCAGCCAGACTCCTTGAGCGCGCTAAAGAGCATGCAACTCGCGTGACCCAGCGCGGCAAAGCTCTTGTCCAGCGTGATAATTCTCAGTAGATACTAGAAAAGCTGTAATGCTTTACACGATTATTGATTGAGGACGATAATGCTAGAAACAAAGTTTCTATGCAATACTAGTATTATTTTTATGAGGTTAAGGTATGAAAAAAGTTACTATTCATCGTTTTAGTGTTGGCTCATTTGCTAAGGTGCTCGGGTTCTATCAGGCGACCATTGGCTTAATCGTAGGTTTAGTTGTCAGTCTTGGTTCGGCTGCCCGTATTTTCACAGAAAGCTCAGGCTTCTTGCAGGCGTTTGGCGTGAGCACGGCTGTAGCGGCCTTTGCCGTGATTATCCTCCCCGCACTCTTGTTCGTTGTGGGTTGGATCCAGGGTGCAGTGCTGGCGTTCTTCCTGAACATTATCTTCCGTGAGTCCAAAGGTCTCGAGATTGAAGTAACTGAAGAGGCGATTAAGCGCACGTAATTCGTCGCACGTTTATTTCACAGCTAATACGTACGGCCCTACTCGGGGTCGTACGTATTTGTGCATGGTTTGTTGTTGCAAACTGCGGAAAGAGTAGTTATAGTGTATGTAGATAGAACGTTCGTTCTAGGAAAGGCAACAATGACACAAGATACTCATCAAGCAATATTTACCGCAGCAAAAAAGATTTTTGCCGAGCGAGGCTATGATGGTTTGTCTATGCGTAACTTGGCCAAAGAGGTTGGCATATCATTGTCTGTGATCTATCACCATTATTCGGATAAAGATGTCTTGCTCGAAGAAATCTTCCGTCTGACAAATACGAAGCTTGGTGAAGAGAGGAAGCTTCTTAAGACACCGAAATCAACTGATGAGGCGATTTTGCAACGAATCCAATTCCAGTTTGATCATATGCAGGATGTGGTGTTCATCTTGAAGTATTATCTGCATTACCGCTCCACGTTTGCGAAAAATGCCACCGGTTGGGTGCCGGAGAAGACGAGCCTGCATATACAGGAAGTGCTTGAAGACGGCGCAGACCGCGGTGAGCTTCGATCAGGTCTCGATGTTGTGGCCGAGGCGAAAATCATTACCCATGCAATAAATGGCTTTGTCCTAGAGTACTACCCGGCTGTACCGACTGGTCGTGAAAAGTCCCGAATCATTCGTGAATTACATACCTTTATCATGCGTAGTATCACAGATTCACCCATGAATGTAGCGCAGCGGGAGGTGCCTATGCGCTAAAGTCCGCTTGCCCCGCTCAAGCAAATAATATATGTGTCCAGCATCCCTCTCGTGAACAAAAAATAATCATTTCCATACCATCAAGGAGGTATTTAATGAATGAATCTAAAACACCGCTCATTATCGGCGCGGTCGCTGTAGCAGCATTGCTGCTTGGCGGGTGGCTTTGGTTCTCCAGTCAGAATCAGACGAGTACGTCTCCGAGCCCAACCGTAAGTACCGAGACATCTACTTCGCCACAGGCTCAGGCTACTCAGAATATCGTAGAGCTTGCGAGCGCGAATCCGGAATTCTCAACACTCGTAACAGCTATTAAGACAGCGGGGCTCGTCGAGACGCTCTCAGCACCAGGTCCATATACCGTATTTGCACCAACAAACGATGCATTTGCCAAATTGCCAGCCGGAACACTTGATAACTTACTCAAGAATCCTGAGCAGCTCAAATCTGTCTTAACCTACCATGTCGTCGCCGGCAACGTGAAAGCCGCAGATGTCGTGAAACTCACGAGTGCAACAACAGTGAACGGCAAAGAAGTTCCTATTACTGTCAGTGGTGAAATCGTGAAGGTTGGTCCTGCGCTAGTCACAAAGACCGACATTGCAGCCACGAATGGCACGATTCACGTCATCGACACCGTACTGGTGCCCTAACTAAACAACCTATAAGGAGGAAATTACATGAAATTTATCAAACGTATAGCTCTGGCGACTGCCGCGATGGCATTTGTTGCAGCCCCACTCAGTATCGCTTCAGCAAGCGCCTCGTCAGGTAACTGGCAAGCCCGTAAGGCTCAGACAAACCGCTGTAGTGTTATCGATCATAGGCAGCAAAAACTCATCGATAAGTTTGACTTCCATAACCAATGGCACGTAAAGCGCTTCCAGCAGCTTGTAAACAAAGAGAATGCTAAGCAGTGTGCACCACAGATCACCAGCTATGACTATCTCAAGCGGTTCGGAAACTTTACCAGCTTAGTAGCGGCTCTCGAATACACCAATCTGGACGACACCCTGAATGGTTCGGCTCCATACACCGTATTCGCGCCAACCGATAATGCCTTCGCGAAACTACCAGCCGGACTCGTGCAGTCACTCTTGACTGACCCAGCTCAGAAGGGAACCCTAACTGACATTTTGGCCTATCACGTAGTGCCAGGTACTGTACCTTCGTCAGTTGCTAAAACCCTTACCGAGGCAACCATGGCAAATGGCGACAAAGTAGCTATCAAGCTCGTGAACGGCAAGCTGTTCATCAACGATAGCCAGGTTGTTATCACCGATGTGAAAACTACCAACGGCGTGATCCACGTGATTGACACCGTCCTTGTTCCAGCAAGCTAGATTAAACGAAATATCAATCCTTACCGTCACTGCACCCGCTTCTATAGCGGGTGCAGTTGTGTATCTAGAGTTCGTCGTCGTGAGTTGATCCGATGACTCGTTTCCAGATGAAATAGCCAACGGCTGCAATCAGTAAGGCGAGAACGATGTAGGAGAGCGGTTTTATCTGGGTGGCGATGCGACTATATTCTTCGCCGAGCAAATAGCCACCGAAGACCAAGATGAGCGTCCAGGCGAGTGATCCGAGTAGTGAAAGGAGGAAAAATGGCAAGGGCTTCATTTTGTGGAGGCCGGCCGGAATCGAGATGATGGAGCGCATGCCAGGCAAGAGTCGGGCAAAGAATACCGCTGTGAGCCCGTGTTTTTCAAACCACGCTTGCGACTTCTCCACATCACGCTCTTTGAAACCTACCCATTTTCCGTATTTGGCAACAAGCTGGCGGAGGCGAGCTTCCTTCAGGACGCGCCCAAGATAATAGAACACCCCAGCGCCTGCTAGCGAGCCTAATGTACCGCTGGCGATAACACCGATCATATTGAGCTTGCCTTGGTAGACAGCATAGCCAGCAAAGGGGAGGACAACTTCTGACGGGATTGGCGGAAAGATCGTTTCAATAAACATACAAAGAAAGATGCCGACGTAGCCGAACTGGACGAGGATATTTGTGATTGTTTCGATCATAGATGTGTTGGAATTAGCATAAGGCCTATTGTAGCGGAAACCACGCTTTCACGCAGTTAGTTAGTCTTTTATGCCAGAATGATGTATAATGTCAATATCTAGAAACAAGTCGTAGGAGTGGGTTCGCCCGCGTGAAGGCTTGTCGTCTCGCAAGAAGTTGGTAATAGCCCGATAGCCAACCGAGGGCGCGATCTTATTCCGGATGCAGTACAGTAAGTAACGGGTCTTCTGATAACCATCAGAAGAATTTTTAGGAGAAGTATGTCAACCAAGTTATTCGTGGGTTCACTCCCATACAGCACCAATGATGAAGAACTGGCCGAGGCTTTTAAGTCTGTTGGAACAGTTGTAAGTGCCAAAGTTATCTTTGATCGCGACACCCAGCGCTCAAAAGGTTTTGGTTTCGTCGAAATGTCATCTGATGAAGAAGCACAGTCAGCTGTAAAACAGCTCGACGGTAGCGAAATGGATGGCCGACGCATCGTGGTAAACGAAGCTCGCCCACAAGCCCCTCGCAACTAAATATCGGGAAATTTACGAACAATCCACGCGATAACTCGCGTGGATTTTCGTTTGCGTGACTAACGCTCGTACCCTGAAGCTGATACAATATGAAGCATGAGCGAAATCGCTAATACTCAGTTTCCCACCGAAATATTGTTTGTTCGTCATGGTCTGAGCGAGCTCAATGTTCGTGTGGCAATTGCTAATGCCCGCCACGACACAAGTCGTACACTCCTTGAGCAGATTCGTGATGCCGACGTGAAGCTCACCGAAGTTGGTCTCGAGCAGGCGAAAGCCACTGGCCAAGCTATTGCCCGGCATTTTCATGATATCGATAAGGCCTACGTGAGTCCGACCTTGCGTACCCGAGACACGTTTAAAGCTATCCAGGAAGCCGCAGGCTACGACATCCCTGTGCAATATGAAGACCGAATTCGCGAACGAGAATTCGGTATTTTTGGACAAATGACCCGCTACGGGATGGAGAAGCACTACCCGATGGAATATGCACGACTTCAACTGGAAGGGGAGTATTACTATCGACCACTTGGTGGCGAGAGCTATCCAGATTTGGGTGATCGTCTCCATAGCTTTTTACATTCGTTGTATCGGCATCAGGTCGGACGCCGGATTATGGTCGTGACGCATGCCGATGTGATCCAGATGGCTCGCAAAATCCTCGAAAAGTTGACAGAAGCCGAGCTGCGAGAGCTTAATAGATCTGATGATGTGCTAAACTGCTCTGTGACGCACTATGTCTATGATCCTGAAATTAAGTACTTGCGCCTTGGGCGCTACAATGAGGTTTTCTATCGATGAATAAGAAGAAATTAGTTTTTGATATTGAAATGGTGGGTGAAGATTTTGACTCAATGGACGAGCTGACTCAACAAGACTTAATGAAGAGCTTGCCAGATCCACGAGTTGATCAAAAACGCTATGACTCTGAGTTTGAAGAGCTGAAGCGCAAGTTAGTTTTTAGTCCACTAACCGGTAAGGTGATAGCGATTGGCGTGTATGACCCTGACACTGAAAAAGGCGCTGTCTATTATGACGCCGGCTCAACTCAGCCAGATGAGATGGAGGAAGATGCAATTAAGTATGTCGCTATGACCGAGGCAGAAATGCTCACGAAGTTTTGGGCATTAGCCGAAGTACATGACGAGTTTATTAGCTTCTTTGGACGCCGGAGCGACGTGCCGTATATGATGATACGCTCTGCAATCCTCGGTGTGCGGCCGACTCGCGATCTCACATCAAACCGCTACAATAACCTCGGAGCACCGACCGCGACGCACTATGATGTCTCGGAACTACTGACGTTTAATGGGCTAGCGATGTATCGTGGAAGCCTGCACCGCTGGTGCCGCGCGTTTGGCATTGAGACTCCAAAGACCGATGAGATGGCCGGCGACAAGGTAGATCAGGCCTACAAAGACGGGAAATACCTGGAGATTGCAAAATATAACGCGCTCGATATTATCGCCACAGCTAAGCTCTACGATTATTGGGAGCGCTACTTCAAGCCACGCATCTAAGTCGCATTCGAAAGGACATACATATGATCACTGTAGGAAAACCAGCCCCAGATTTCTCGCTCGAAGACCAGTCAGGAAAAATTCATACACTGGAAGGCTTGCGAGATAAGCACACACTCATATATTTTTATCCGAAAGATGATACGCCGGGTTGCACGGTGCAAGCCTGCGCGTTACGCGATAGCCTTGAGGATCTGAAGGCCGATGGGGTGGATGTGCTTGGAGTATCGGCCGACAGCATTGAGAGCCATAAGAAATTTGCCGACAAGTACAGCCTTCCATTTCCGGTGCTCTCTGATCCAGAGAAGAAGATGATTGAGCCCTATGGCGCATGGGGTGAGCGGAATATGTATGGTCGGAAGTTCATGGGAATCATTCGTTCGGCTGTCCTCATCGGACCTGATCTTACGGTGGAGGCACACTGGCCAAAGATCCAGCCACTCAAGACCGTGCCGACAGTCCGCGACTGGATGCGCGACCACTCTCATAGCTAGCCCATCTGATATACTGGTTACATGACCACACGACGTCCCGTTCGAGTTCGTTTTTGTCCGTCGCCGACTGGATTTCTTCATATTGGCGGCGTCCGTACAGCCCTGTTTAACTATCTGTTCGCTAAGCAGCAGGGTGGTACGTTTATTCTGCGCCTCGAGGATACCGACCGCGAGCGCTTCGTCGCGGAGGGTGTGAATCAGATAGTCGAGGTATTGAAGTGGGCAGGCCTCACGCCGGACGAGGGTTATTGGGAAGGTGAGCACAGCGGTGACGTCGGACCATATATCCAGAGTGAACGCTTGCCAAAGTACCGTAGCTACGTCGATACTCTGCTCGAAAAAGAGCTAGCGTATGAAAGCCATATCGAGCCCGAAGCGTTCAGTAAGTTACGTGAAGCAGCGATTGCAGCCAAAAAGCCGTTTGTATATCGCCGAGAACTAGAACCATCTGTTGAAGCTCGGACGAAAGCTGATCGGCCAGTGCGACTAGATATAGCAGCTGTTCAGAGGTATCTCAAGACCACAGATGTTGCTTGGACAGATGAGGTGAGGGGTGAGTTCAAGGTTGACTGGGATACCCTCGACGATTTTATAATTCTGAAGGCGGACGGTTTTCCGACCTATAACTTTGCGAATGTAGTTGATGATGGATTAATGAAGATCTCGCATATTTTGCGCGGTGATGAGTTTATTAGTTCTACACCAAAGCATGCAATTCTCTATGATGTGCTCGGCTTTGAGCGACCTGTCTGGGCTCATTTGCCAGTGATTCTAGGTTCAGATGGGGCAAAGTTATCAAAGCGGCATGGCGACACCGACGCGTTGCAGTACCGTGATAAGGGCTATCTGCCCGAAGCGCTGCTGAACTTCCTTGCGCTTCTCGGTTGGAATAATGGCACCGAGCAGGAAGTTTTTTCGGTAGATGAGCTAATACGCGAATTTAGCTTAGACAGGATCCAGAAGAGTCCGGCGAAGTTCGACATGGAGCGGCTCAATTGGATGAATGGCATCTTTATTCGTGAGAAGCTAACTGAAAAGGAATATGTCGCTCGTGCTTTAGATGAAATGAAGGCGGCGGGTCTTCCGACGGATGCTAAGGCGCAGGAAGTTGTGCTGCTCGAGCGCGACCGGGTGAAGGCGTTTGCTGACTTACCGGAAATGGTATCGTTCTTTTTTCAGCGGCCACATTATTCACAGTCGGTTATCGATCTCATAACCAAGAAAGTATCGGCTAATGAGGCTCGCAGACTTCTTGAGCAGGCCCGTGATGCGCTTGATAGCCTGAAACAGGATGATGTTGAAGCGATTGAAACGGCGTTACGTGATCGTGTGCAGGAACTAGGTATTGGGGCCGGCCAGTTCTTCTACCCAATACGAGTCGCCCTGACGGGTCGTACAGCTGCGCCAGGTTTGTTTGAGACTATTCATGCCCTCGGTAGACAAGAGTCGGTCGAACGTCTTGATGCCGCAATCAAAGCACTATCATAGTCCCAAATGCTTATGGGCTTGATAATAATTCCCTGTAATTTAAGATGCTAAAGGTACCTGTAAGCGGAAAGGACGGAGGTGGAGAAAAACGAAGCTGCTTGTCGTAACTATTCACTGTTGTTGCATACCCATCAATGGGTGTATATCCACCGCCACCCCCGGCAACATATGTCCAGGTCCAATATTGATTGGTAGCTATCGCACCGTACAGAGTTAGCTTAGTCTTAACCTGCTGAGAACAGCTTGATCCTCCTAGAGTGTCTTTGTTATACCGAACGCTGCCGTTTTGCGCAAGAAGTGCGGCATGAATTTCTAGGGTGCTCGGCGCCTGCCTTGATACCCTAACGTCTTTTTGGCCGATTAGGCCTATCGAAGATGAGCCGTCTTTTGCGCTGTAAAGTATATTTCCCATGATGGTAATCGATTTGTCAGTGCTGCTTGAGGAGGGCATATATGCAGCAGCTATAGTTAGTCTCCCAGAGTAGGCTTGACCTGGGACATTTCTTATCCAGATGTTATCTTCGGCGAAGAGAATATTATTTGCCGGCGCGTTGATAGTCTGAATGAATGTGCGATTTGTGGATGAACACTGTTCTCGAGTTAGGCGGTATACATCAATTCTGCCATCAGACCTGAGCTCTAGGTAATATCCTAGTTTAGAGTTAGGATTAGCTGGGTTCGTAGGTGGAAGGTACTGTCCATTAGCTTGGGCATCCGTCTTCATTTTTTGTAGATCTGCAGTTACGGATTGAAAATCTACTGGTGGTGTTGGGAACCTCCATAAATTATTCGGGCCGCCATTACCCCATACTCCATTCTGTGTTTGTCCGTTTCCACCAAATTGGCTACTTGGTCGGTAGCTAACTTGCGATGCTGTGATTGCATCATTGCCAATGCCATCAAAGTGAATTCCGATGTTACTGTGTAGTGGGCCATCCACTGTTTCGTTTGACCCAATCCAGATCTCCGTATTAGTGAGGATTGCGTATTGCGCAAAGGACGGCACTGCAATTGAGGCTTGTAGAGTGCGTATTGGGCTGTTCTTGGCTTGACCAACCGATCTAATAGTGACTGTTGCGCTAGAGCCTTGTGGGGGCTTCACGTAAACCTGGTAAGAGCCCGCTACTCTGCCGTCAGGTGTCTTGTAATCGTACGTGAACGGTCCGTACCCGAATTCACCTTGAGTTTCGCACGCTTTGCCGTCACAGTAATCATTAGCATTGTGACTTAAGTGCCAGAGATAATAATTAATACCGGCTTCAGCGATGAAAGTCGATGATACTGCTCGTTCGGTTCTCTGTGCAAAACGCTGTTGGTTAATAATGCCAGCCGCCATAATGACAGATAACATTGCGATCACGCCCGCAGTTACGAGTACCTGTATTAGGGTAAATCCGACTGGAGTTTTCTGTCTCATAAATTGTCCTTTAGATTTCTGAGTTGAACTTTTGTGCTATTTAGTTGATTGCGTGGCAGTATGGTTGGATAAGGATTAAGGCTAATCTGTATTGCGATAGTCCTTATCACGGCGACGTCTGGTGTTGCTCCAAGAGGTTGTTCATCTGCACTAAAGTAGCTAAAGAGTGGCTCGGCTGATCCATTCTTTAGCTGAGCGATAGGGTTGGTGGTCTTTTGCTGGGGGTCGTAGGTATAATTTGGCGCAGTGCCGCTAGCCGGGATTGTTTCGACCATGAGCATTCCGTTTTCGACAAAATATCGAACCAGATCTGGCACTGAGTCACGTGGAGAAAAATAACATTCTACTGTAATCTCGTCTGGCCCTGCAGTCACTACTTTATTCGTCGAGCGTAGCACACGGCTCATTCTATCGAGTGTGTTCACTGACTCATAGCTAACTTTAGTTTGTGCGCTGGCAAATAGGTATGCCTGCCAGCCTCGAGTAACTGCTAGCCCCAGAATAATTGACCCAATTATGAGCATTGGCATAACAATCAGGAGCTCGATTAGTGTGATTCCAGGCTTTGTCCCAGCTTTCATTTTCATTGAATTGTGACTCCTTCAAATTGGGTCGTAGGCAGACCTGCAGTAGTGACAATTACATCCCAGCTACCGGACGCAACTCCTGTGAGGTCGAAGCTCGCGGTGAGTTGGTTTGGAGCACTGAAGGTTACCGCTGATGCAGGGATATCTACTTGTCCATTCTTGCGGAGTATTACATTGGAGCCGCTATTGATTTGAGCACCGTAAACGTCGATAAGAACATTTGTTGTGGCCTCTAAAACAGAAGGTATGATCGAGGTTATTTGTGGATAGCTTTGATTGACGGGTGCCACTATCAGCTTAATATTTCGATTATCGTTGGGAAGGATTGCAACTGGTGAAAAAGGAGTTGTGCTCAGAATGTTATACCCAGGAATTGAGAACGAGTAGCTGTCCCACTCTATGAGGGAAAAATTGAGTTGCCCTAAGTCGTCTGTTGTGCGTGATTGAGAAAACTTCGGTACAAAAGGAATAGAATTCAGGCTTTTAGCCCCGGTTATAGTAACATTTAGATTAGGTAAGGCTAGCCCGGATGGAGAAACGACCTGTACAGATGCGCTTGCTAGGCGATCAATTGCAAATGTTTTCATTGTGGTCTGCTGGGCTTGGAGACCAAAGTCTGGATTGGTAGGGCTGGGCAGACCTACTGATATCGGCCAAGTTTGCTCGCTTGAATAGCCAGCCTTTTCGATGACTACGTGATAACTGGACTGAGCAACGGGTGGAAGCTTAGGAATAACTACTCTGCCTAGTATATCTGACTGCGTGATGATGTCGACTTCTGGTGAGAGGCTACTATTTTGCACCTTCACAGTCGCTGCTTCAACGGGATTTCCATTTGCATCTATCACGCGCACAATCAGCACGCCGGTATTACCAGATGTCTCGGCTGCCTTAGCTGCAATATCGGTAGATATTTGAGCATACTGTCGCCTGCCATCCGGAGATAGGGTAGTTACCGTTATTTTTTTATAGTCATAAGGGTAAAGGTCGCGTGGTTGGCCGGGTACGGTATCCTCATTGTTACCATCGTAATTATTGTCAACGTAACGAATATCAGTCTTAACTAAGAACCTTAAGTTGTTACGGCTTTCCACTATTTCATCATCAATATTACCAGCTGGGTAGATGGTTCCTCTTTGTGTCGAAAGACTGTCGTACGGCATATTTTTGAGTTCCTCAACTTTTTCTTGGGCTAAAGTGATCCCTATAGACTTCGCTTTGCTAGAAAATAGTAGGTTATAGTTGACCGTGATGAGGGTAAAAATCGCTAAAAGCATGAAGGCCATTAGAGATAGGCCGATGATGGTTTCAACGAGCGAAACTCCAGCATGGTAGGAAATCTGGTTTCTTCGAAGACACATGCCTACATTATAGCGCATAACCATAACCGAAATCTCACCATATAGTCATTGACATATATATCAAAATATGTTAGTATGGCGTATTCGTCATTGAACGACGATTTTGACACCATTATGACTACGAAATCTACAACCAAAGATCGCAAACGAAAGCTTGCGTTAATAATTCCAGGCCACAATGAGGCGCTGGTGATTGCTGATACTATCCAATCCGCTATTGATGCCGGTCAAAAACCGCAGGATATATTTGTTGTTGATGACAATTCCAATGACGGCACTGCAAAAATTGCTCGTTCGATTCTTGCTAAAGCCAATGTGTACTCGGTCGGACGCTCTGGAAAAGCGTTGGCGATCAAGAAAGCGATTGCTCACTTCTCAATAGAAGATCGCTATACCTGGGTGCATATCGCTGATGCCGACTCAAACTTCGAATCTGGCTACTTTGCTGAATTTAAATCTCATCTTGATGCTCGAAAATACGTTGCTGCGACTGGCTACGTGAAATCAATGTACGGCGGTTGGATATCACGATATCGTGCTTACGAGTATAGCTTCGGGCAGGAAATCATGCGCCGTATCCAGCACATGCTTGGTGTAATTCCGGTCATTCCTGGTCCAACGAGCTGTTTTCGGACAGATATCTTGAAAGAACTTGATTTTGAGACCCATAACCTCACGGAAGATTTTGATATTACCATCCAGATTCACCGCAAAAAATTGGGTCGGATTGCCTTTATCCCAACAGCCAAGACTCTCACGCAGGATCCGAAAGACTATCGTGACTATGTAAAACAGGTTTCGCGTTGGTACCGAGGCTTTTGGCAGGGTGTATCAACGTATAAAATCGGTCGCGGTTTCCAGAAGATCGATGGTTATCTCGGGTATCAAATCCTAGAGATGTTTGCATACTACTTCAACCTCCTCGTACTGCTACCAATTCTCTTGCTGCAAGGGCGGGGTGTAGTTGTGATCGCACAAACTTTTTTGCTGGATGTCGTAATATTCTTCCTTGCAACGCTCATGGCCTGTGGCGTCCATCGCCGACTCGATATTCTATCGGCCTTCCCGCTCTTTTACGTACTGCGACTCACGAATATGGTGCTTTATGTAAAGGCGTTCTTTGAAGTTATCATCTTCCGCAAGTACCGCCACAAGCAAGTCGGCTGGTCGACCGATAACCGTCGCTATAAAGTAACGCCGAAATCGAGTTAATCATGAAGCGTAAGAAAATAATCAACTTTACCCTCTATTCTGTGGCGGCACTGTTCTTGGCCTATCATCTCATGCCGGTATTTTCTGCAGGCGCAAATCTAGCACCGAAAGAAGTAACTCGGGCTGAACTCGCCGCTTCGGCGCAGTGTTCGGCAAATACAGAAATCACTGTGCCTACCTTTGGCCATCCTTTGCGTGATCCGATCATTACCGATCTGACGGCACGTAGGTCACTCGTTACGCAGCAGGCTAACATGACTACTCTCTACGATCAGTCGAAGGTTAGTCAGGTGCAAGATTGGGAGTCTAGTCGTTATGGTACTAATGACGGGGTAGCGACGCTGCAATCCAGTAGTACTCCTCAGCAGGCTATCTTTCGGGTAGATATGAATAATCTCAAAGACGGCGATGCAAAGTGGCTCAGTCCGCGATTCTCAGTACGAGCGGGTGAGTATGTCACAGTATCGTTTCGCTATCGTGCCAACCAAGAGTTTAAGCCAACGGCAATATTTATCGATAATGATGGTGATACCCAGTACATACCACAGACCGTGCGATCGGCTTCTGAGGGTTGGTCTAATGAAAAGATCACCTTTGTGGTGCCGGCAAATACACAAGGTCTGCGTTTTGCGGCAAACTTAGAGGACAACGGTTGGCTCGAAACTACGGATTATCAGGTTAGTGTACAGCCATTGCCACAGCTGCAGCGTGGTGTAGCCACCTTCACGTTCGATGATGGCTGGAAATCCATTCATGACCAGGGCTTACCACTGTTTGAGCGGTATGGAGTAAAGACGACTCAATATGTTGTGGCCGACTACGAAGGTAATGACGCTTATATGGATCAAAAGATGATTCAGGATTTCCGGGATGCTGGCCACGATATCGGATCGCACTCGTACTCTCACGCTGATCTGACGACATTGAGCACCGATAAGCTCAGCATTGAAGTTGCGGGCAGCGCCTATCTTCTCAATAAGTCCTATGATGGAGTTAATAATTTTGCAGCTCCATTTGGGCGCTATAACGATGCCGTGACAAATACTATCGCTCAGTGCTATCAGAGCCACCGCACGACCGATGCTGGCTATAATGCGGCCGGTTATGATCGCTATAAGATTAAAGTCCAGAACGTTGAAGTCGATACGACACCAGAGCAAATCAAGGCCTGGGCTGACTTTGCCCAGCAGAACAAGCTCTGGCTCATACTCGTGTATCACCAGGTAGAAACAGGCGGCGAATACTCAGTTGACACAACAGTACTCGAGTCGCAGATCAAAGCCGTCAAAGAAACTGGAATCCATACAGCGACCTTTGAGCAGGCTTTGCTCGAAACCTATCCTCAGGGTCGCTAAAAAGCCGCTCGCGATGCGAGACCTAGGGCATAGTCAGCCCACCATTCACCGCTGGCTGGCGCGCCGTTGCACGCCCCATCTGACTCACCTGGATATTTCAGCCACAGATAGGCATCTACAGGTCGGCCATTCTGGGCTGACGGAGGTAATCCTAGGCCACGATCGGCAGGGTTACACCAAGCGAGATCTGGCGCCGGCCCGCGGCCATTACGACTCGTATCAATGACGACTTTGAGGCCGCTGGTTTGGCTGCTAATTTGTTGACCGTATGCCTGTGATTCAGCTGTCGTGAGGAAGTTCGAGACATTGAGCGACACGCCCTGCAGGCCGGAGAGTCCCACGCGCTTAATGCGTTCGGCCATGACACTGGCTGGGTGCCAGCGAGCGTTGCCAGCATCTAGATAGACATAGTGATTGCTATCCGCCGAGAGCGCGTCAATGGCGTAGCGCAAGACAGCTGCGCGTTCCTGCTGCTGGGCAGCCGAGAGGCAATCCCAGCCGGCCAGGGCATCTGGCTCGAGAACAAACACGGTTTTCGTGCCGCGACTGGCTTGAGCGATGGCCTGCACCCACTGCTGATAGGCACTGGGACTCGAGGCGCCACCGGCTGAGTAGCTCCCACAGTCACGAATCGGGATGTTATAGAGAATAAAGACTGGTAGGGCACCCTGAGCCCGGGCCTGTCCTATCCATTGACTCGTGGCGCTACCCACGTTGCCATACCAGTCGCCTAGCCAGATACCGACCGATTGATCGCCAATTTTGCGCATGAGCGCTGCGTCACCTGGACGGGAAGCCGACCACTCGCTAATTTGTCGGCGGGCTGGATTATTAGAGTCTACGAACAGCTTTGCACCAGCGAAAGGATTGGCTCGTATGGCTGGAGACCCGCTACCACCACGAGCCTTGGCGCTTGTGGCGGCTACTTCTGGGCTCGCCGTTGGAGTAGGGGCTGGCGCTGTTACGCTCGCTTGAGGTGATTCGGCAAGCCGAGAGTCCTGCGGCTCAGGACGTAAGACCTGGCGGAGTGCGGCTTGCGAGTACTGCACAAAGCCGCCACCAAGGCTCATGGCTCCCGCAGCGTAGATCGTAGCTGCAGCGATAATTAAAATTGATATTCGGAATCGCTTTTGCAAAAGTATCACCCCCCTTATGCTTTTCCCATCTTAAGATAAGGAGTAAAAAAGGTCAACCAAAGCTATTGACTTATAACTCTTTTGCTGTTATTATGAGCAGGTATAAGAACGAGGGTGAGATTCGGACTTTAGTCCCTATCGAGCTCTCGTTCTTCGTATTATCTAATCAATGGAGACATTCATGACCTACGGAAAAGGTGGTGGCACACTTCCTACAACCGTTGCCGTTGCAACCGGTGCTGCATTGCCAGTAACTGGTGCTACAAGTAACATCGTTGTCGCTCTTGCGGCAGCTGTGGCTGCTGGCCTGGTTGCATGGGGTATGCTCTACATCCTCAAGCAGCGCAATAGCTAATCTCTAGCTAACGCGTTTCACGCCCAAGAAAAGTCGTTCTGAATTTTTTCAGAGCGGCTTTTTGTTTTATTTCCAGGTTGGCGGGAAGTTTGTCGGTACGACCGATACCCAAGTCTGACCGCGATTGAGGGCAATTGGCTGGTTATCAGGGCCGAGGAAGACCATCCGGTCACTGGCTGACTTCTTCTGCCAGGTCACTTCGGTGACAGTCCCATCCTGAAAAATATAGCCCTTGCCACTACCGATGGTAACGATATCGGTCTTTGGCTTACCGTTAGCTTGCTTGCCATAGGTGGTTACCGTGCTCAGTACGACGACGGACTTTGGGCTCACTTGCTTGCCGTTAGCCGCAACATCCGTATCTGGTTTGCCACCAATACTGCGCAGGTAGGAGTTTGATGCTTTATCGTAGGCGAAAACTGCTTGATAGTCAGGTGAAGAGAAAGCGACGGTAATGGTTGTGGCGTTTGGTGTTTCGGCAGGCTGATCAGATTTGCGGACCCAGCCTGTGAAGGTTGTCGGTGTGGCCCAGCCCTTTTTCTCTACCAGCGCGCGGAGCTTCTCGCCGGTGATGTAGAGGTTATGCGGTGCGTAGCGGGTATTAACACGTCGGAACCAGCCGCCACTGTTGAGGAACTCATCAAGATCACGGAAGCCATTACCTCCACGAGCAAGCGCGATACCATCTGCGGATCCACCGGCGTGAGCGGTTGGGGTTTGATATTCCATGGCAGCATTGTAGAAGACGGGCCTGAGGCTACGTACTGGCCCAATGTCAGTCGGAGTATCGAGTTGCCAGATAGCCAGGTAGCGAGTTATGCCACCTTCGGCGAGGGCTTCATAAACGACCCCGGCCGAAGAAAGTCCAGATTGCGGACGGGCGGCATTCGGTCCAGAGAGATTTTCGATGATTGAGGCCATGACTGGTGTCGTCGCCTTTTCGGGCTCAACTTCTACACCAGTAAGCGAGCTTGGCAAGAGCTTTGGTGGCTCGGGGGACTTTTCGGCTTCTTTGAGGGCTACAGGTGCGGGCTGGTCTGGACTTCGCTTCAGCCAAAAATAGGCCCCAGCCGCAACTCCAGAGAGCAGGACCATGATAATCACAATGATGATCCACTGTTTTTTCGAAAGACGCTTTCGAGCAGTCTTCTTCGCAGAGTTCATCGGATGACCAGGGTCAATCAGTGGTGTATTTTTGGTATTCGAAGTCGGCTTCGAACCCATCTCCATTGGGTCAATCGGGAGATCAACGTTGGGCTGTCGTGGTGGTGTGGAGTTTGGCAGGTTTGGTTTTTTGGCCATTGTTTATCTTCGTGCGCGGTTGAATGCTATGTAAGCGAGTGCGCAGCCCCTTTCATACGCATATTATACCATGCTTATGCTTC